>DASRII010000329.1:0-6889 GCA_035650075.1 Micromonosporaceae bacterium
CGCATAGCCAAAGGGAACCCGTGGAGCGCCGGATGCACGGAAACGGGCTCGTCCGGTGCGGAGGGCGGGCCGGGGAAACGGGCCAGCAGAAACGCCGGCACCGCGCCCCGGTCCGACCCCTACACCAAGCTGCGCGGCCCGTTGCGCGGCGTCTGGTACGACCTCTACGTCATGCTCGACATCTTCAGCCGTTACGTCCTCGGCTGGCGGGTCGAGGAGACCGAAACCGGCGAACTGGCCGCCGAGTTCCTCGACGACGTCATCCGCACCTACGGCAAGCCCACAGCGGTGCACGCCGACCGCGGCACCTCCATGACCAGCAAGAACGTCGCCCGGCGCTGTTGCATCCGTGGCTAGCGGGTGTGACAGGCTTGACCGATGCGCTCCACCCGCAGCCCAGCCGCTCGATTTGCACCTCCGTGTTCGGCGTACGCGGGATGCCAGTTCCCGCCAGAGGTGATCGTTCTGGCGGTGCGCTGGTACTTGAGGTTCGGGCTGTCCTATCGCGACGTGGAGGAACTGCTGGCCGAACGCGGCGTCGAGGTCGATCACGTGACGATCTACCGGTGGGTTCAGCGCTTCACTCCGTTGCTGGTCGAGGCGGCCCGGCCGTGCCGACGACCCGTCGGCAATCGCTGGTGGATCGACGAGACCTATGTCCGGATCGGCGGCCAGTGGCGCTACGTCCACCGCGCGATTGACCAGCATGGCCAGGTCATCGACGTGTACGTCGCGGCCAGGCGCGATCGCGCCGCCGCGCGGGCGTTCTTCCACCGGGCCCTCGCGACTGCCGCAGAGGTACCGACGGAGATCGTTACCGATGGGGCGCCGGTATACCCGAAGCTGATCGAGGAGCTGTTCCCGGCGGCGTGGCATCACCGCGAGCAGTACGCCAACAACCGGCTGGAAGCAGACCACGGCCTGCTCAAACGCCGGCTACGCCCGATGCGACACCTCCGTAACGACCGCACGGCCACCGTGATCATCACCGGCCATGCCTTCGTCCAGAACCTGCGCCGCGGCCACTACCACCTCATCGCCGGCGTGCCCGCGAACCTGCGCCTCGCCGCCGCCTTCGACGAACTCGGCCATGCCATCTGAACACCCTCACCGCCGCGGTCCACCGAGATCCGCCATGCCCCACACCGCCTGGATGCAACACCGCCCCGTGTACTGGTTCCACCACAAGTCCTACCGGTATGTGGGCCGGCGATAGTCGGGTCCCTGACTTTGCGTGTTCGGGCCTAGCCGGGGTGTGTCCTGATTTGGTTACGCTATGCCACGCCGAGCCCCTGCCACCGGTGAGGACCCGAAGTGCCCTTTGATGCATGGCGATACGAAAGGGAGTTCCTCCGGCCACTGCGCGGCCGCCCTGACCAGGTGCCCCATACCGTTCTGGCGGCACGTTACGCGGTGCCTGAGTCGCCGACGACGGCGGAGCTGAGCAGGCACCTGGCCGAGGTCCGGGCCTACTGGCAGTCCCGGGCGGCCGGACCGGACTTCTACGCCGAGCTCTGCCGCGCACTTCTCGTCGAGGACGGGCGGATGCGCGAGACTGTCGGCGATCCGGTGATGTCCTCCCCTCAGTGGTGGACCCGGCGGACTGCGCCGACGACACTCACGCCGAGCGCGGGCACGGCGTGCCCCCCGCCAGGGCGGCTGCTGGCAACGGTGTCTGGTGCGGCCGTGGTGCTGGACTGGCAGGAAGACCCCGCGGCCGGCGACGCGGTACGGTACTGCGTGCTGCGCGGCGACGAGCGGGTACCGGCACATCCCGACGACGGCGTGCTGGTGGCGACGACGCCGGACCTCCAAGCGGTGGACGCGCACCCACCGGTCGCCACACCGGTTCACTACGCGGTGTTCGCCACGTCGGACTACGGGCAGTCCTGGTCCGCGCCGGCGACGGTGCGGGCCGTGGTGCTGCCGCCGGTCACCGAGGTAGGGCACGTGCGCGAGTCCGGGCGGATAACCGCGACGTGGCAGAGCCACCCGGCGGCAGTAGGGGTCCGGGTGCGGCGGACCGCCGGCCGCCCGCCGGTCTCGGCCGACGACGGGCAGCCCGTGCCCTCGTCGTCGACGTCGTTCGACGACCGGAACATCCGTGCGGACGCGGACTACTTCTACAGCGTGGTCGCCGACTACGGTGGCGACCTGGCGCCGATGGTGGTGGTCGCGGTTCCGGGCGGTACCGCACCGCCCGCTGCCGACCTACGGCTGGCGGTCAGGCTGCTGAGCACCCGGGGTCAGGTTGCCCGGGTCCGCCTCACCTGGCCGGACGCCGGGGACGCGGACGTCCAGGTGCGGCGCGCGAGCCACGCGCCGCGGTGGCGGACCGGCTCCCGGATCCCGCTGGCCGACCTCGACCGCTTCGGCGAGGAGGTCGTGGGGCAACTGTCCATACAGGATGGACAACGTACCCTGGACGCGGACGTGCCGGTCGGCTACCACGTCTACGTGCCGTTCGCTGTTCGGTCGGATGGGGCGCTCGTCGGCCGGTCCGCCGCGCAGGGCGCCGCCGAGGCCGTCAGCCATCTACAGGCGCGGCGCATAGGCGACACCGTGCTGCTGTCCTGGCGGTGGCCGCAGCCGACCGGATTCGTGGAGGTGAGCTGGGATACGCCGGACGGTCCGGTGAGCCAGCGGGTTGGCCGGGCTCAATACGACCAGGACAGAGGTCTGCGCGTGAGCTTCGGGCGGGCGGCGGGCGAAATCTGGGTCCGGGCGCTCAGCGAGACGGCCAGCGGCCCTGTGATGTCCCCGGCCGCCTCCGTCCACATCGGAGCGTCGCCGGTGCGGCTGACTTACCGCCTGGTAGACCGCCGCCGGCACGTGACCGTCGAGCTGACCGCCGACGAGGACTGCGCGGACGTCCGCGTCCTTGTCGTGGTCAGCTCGGGGCAAGCGCTGCCGGCCCGGCCCGCCCACGGTGTCGTGGTCGAGGAGCTGGACGCACTTTCGTTCGCGGCCGGGCAGGCGCGCACTTTCGACGTGGCACTGCCGGCGGACCTCCGCCGGCCGGGCTGGATGCGTTGCTTCGACGGAGAGACCGTGGCGATGGTCGATCCCCCTATCGAGAACCTGAGGCTCAGATGAAGGTGGCGTGCCCCTACTGCTACCGCCGGATCGAGGGCGACCGGCTGTGGTTCCGGTGCCGCGGCCGGCCGGCGACCAGACGTGCCCCGTGCCCGCTGGAGGTCGACAAGATCCGCCTGGAAGAGACCGGATTCGCCCAGCCGACCTACCCGGCGTTCCCGCCGCCGGGTAGCCGCCGACTGCCGACCCTGGTGGCCTGCCCCAAGTGCGGCGGCGAGACCGGCTTCCGGGTCTGCCCGAACTGCCACTCCCCGCTGCCGGAGGACTTCGGCACCATGCCCAGCCCACTGATCGCCATGGTCGGCGCGGTCGGGACCGGCAAGACCGTCTACCTCACGGTGCTGGCGCACGAACTGCGCGGCCGGCTCCGCCGGCGGTTCGACGCCGACGTCCGGCTGGTGGGTGACGCACAGGGCGGCCCCGAGGGACCGACGTGGCTACGCTCGCAGGTCTCGACCCTCTACGACCAGCACGAGCTGTCCCCGAAAACCACGCAGGTGGAGAACAACCGGCGGGAGCCGTTGGTATTCAAGTGGCGTCGTGAGCAGGGGGCACGGCTGCCGCTGCGGCCCCGCACCGTCACCAGCTACCTGTCCTTCTACGACACCTCCGGCGACGACTTGCTCACCGTCGAAGACGTGACCCGCCTCAACTACCTCGACGCCGCGGACGCCCTCATCCTGCTGCTGGACCCGTTCACGCTGCCCCACACCCGCGACCAGATCCACCTGCCGCCCTCCGCGATCACCTCGGCGGAGGCCGCCGGGGACGTGGTGGACCGGGTGACCCAGGTGCTGCACGCCACGCGCGGGACTGGAGGATCGGCGATCAAAGTGCCGGTCGCGGTGGTGTTCGCCAAACTGGACGCGTTCTTCGACCTGCTCGGGCTCACCCACCCGTTGGTCGACGTTCCAGAGCCCGTCCCGTACCACGACGAGGCGGACAGCCTGCGCACCCACGAGCACGTCAAGTCGCTGCTGCACGACCTCGACACCAACGATGACATAGACCGACATCTCAGGCTCAACTACCAGACGTTCCGGTACTTCGGCGTGTCGGCGCTCGGTGCGCAGCCCGACTACGAAACCGGCGCCATCCACGAAGGGGGCGTGCGTCCGCACCGGGTGGAGGAGCCCCTGGTCTGGTTGTTCAGCCGCTTCGGCGTCGTACCCCAGCGGGAACGCCGGTGACGAGCTCCTTCGACACCCTGATCTACACCGACTGCCGCGCAGGGCAGGGCCTGCTGGGCACGGCCGGACTGCAGTTCCAGGCGTGCTCGAGCGACGGCGCGCGCGGCGCCATGGGGGTCGTCCGCCGCAGCCTGCTCTACGAGGCACCGGCCCGGTGGATGCAGGAGCGCCGGCCGCCGGAGGAGTACCCGGCGTCCTTCGCGCACGTCTTCGACGGGTACTTCGCCACCGCAACCGGGGTCTACCTCGGCCGGGAGGTCAGCGGTCACCGGGAGGGCAACCAACTTACCCACAGCATCGTCACCCAGGACGCCACGGCGTACGGGCACGTCCGCCCGGCGCAGCTATTCCGGGCACCATTCTGGACGGCGGTACCGGCGCCGACGACGACGTGCCCGGCGCTGGCTCCGGGGTGGCAGCCCGGGCCGCTCGACGCGACGTCCGTCCAGCGCTTCGTGGCCTCGAGCACGGGCGGGGTACCGATGCTGACCGCCCTGCTCTCGGCCCTGCACCGCCTCGGCGGCGCCGGAGGCCAGCGGGTGTTGTTCCTGTCCCGCGACCCCGAGCCGGTGCTGCGCTGGCTGGCCGCCGCCACCCTGCTGGTTCCCCGGGATCGGGCGCTGCGCATCGGCTTCAAGGTCTTCACCACGAACCCGGCCTACGCGCCGCAGCACGTGCTCGCCATCCATCCCGACTGGTCCACCAACACGGCCAGCGTGGCCAACGATCTCGGGTACGCGGTCTTCGACCTGACCGCCCACGAGTGGAGCCGGGTGGAGCCGACCCCGACGGCGCCCCTGTGGGCGCAGCTCTTCTGCGCCGAGGATCCCTACGACGTTATCGACGCCGTGGAGGTTGCGGCGGCGTCCGAACTGCCCGACCCGGACGCGGCAGCGGTCGCCTGCGCCTCGGTGCTCGGGTACCCGCTGTCCCCCGCGCAGGCGACCGCTGCGGCTCGCTGGCTCCGGAATGGGCCGAGCCAGCTCATCGGGCTCTACGGCGACCGGGTGGCCGGGCGCGTGCTGGACAACCATGCGGACGAGCTGGCCCGCGAAGCCGTCACCTACCTCGACGAGGCGGTTCGCCGGGGCCGCCTGCCCGACCGGACGGGGGAGGTCCTCACGGCGCTGGTCAAGGTGGCGGTCGAGTGGGCGATGTGCTCCCTCGACGTGCTGGACGGCGCGTCGCCCGGTCCATCGGCCCCCGCCGGTGAGGCCGCGAGCCGGCTCGTCACGGACGCGCTGGCAACCGCCTCGCCCCGACAGTTCGAGGCCGTGCTGCGGGTGGCGGCGCGCTTCGGGATCCTCCCGGACTACGCGGAGCTCGCCGATGCCGTCGACCGGTTCGTCGAGGAGTGGCGCGACCACCCGGATTACCGGTGGCGGAGCGGTCGTTGGCCGGACGGGGCGCACCTGGAGCAGCGGCTGCGCGACCGGCTCAACCGGGATCTCGTCGACGAGGTCTGGACGGCCGACGAAGTCGGGGACGCGTGGGGGCCGTACCTTGACCACCGGCCACCACCGCCGCTGAGCGGGCTGGACGAGGCGCTGGTGATGGCCAAGGTCTGGCGGGACCCCAACCGGCGGCAGCTCGTCGAGTCCTGGGTGCGCCAGACGCTGGCCCTGAAGCTCCCCACAGCCCAGCAGGCCTGGTGCGTATCGCTGCCGTGGCGGCGTACCGAGCCGACCGTCGAGGAGCTCCTCCTGCTCTGCCAGCTGCTCCCCGCGGGAGCTTCGCTGGAGCCCTACCTCTTCACCGAGCTGGTCGGCGCCGTCGACACTCGGGCCGCGAGTCCCGCCCAACGCGATGCCTACGACTGGCTCGTCAAGCGGGGCCTGCTGATCCGTAGCGGCGGGCCCGAGAATCCTGGCCAGGACGGTGGCGGTGTGGACCAGATCGCCAACCTGCTGCTCAGCAATCTCAGCAGACCCGTAACCCAGGTCGCCGCGCTGCTGAGGGACATCCCCCAGCCCGCGGCCGGAAAGGAACGGGCCGACGTGATCGGGGCGATGCTCAGCGCGCCACGCGTGGCCGTCGTTCTGGAGGTTCTGCAGGCGTACCCGGCGCTGACGCCGGAGTTCGCCGACCACCTCCACCGCGCGTTGAAGGACAGGGGCGAGCCGGTGAACGCGGCCGCAGCATTCCTCCTCACCGACCTCAAGCACCTGCCCCGGCCGGTGCTCGACGCGCTACCCGAGCACCGGCGTGCGGTACTCCGGCCGCAGCTGGAGGTCTGGGTGGAGCGAGCCTCGCAACGCAAGCTGGAGGACGCCGCGAAGATCGTGCGCGAGCTCGACCGCGGGTGGTTGGCGCGGTGGCGGCAGTTCGTTCGCGCGAAGTCCCGCCATGCGAGCTGGTTCGACCGGGTCACGCGCGGTTGGTCTGGGTGAGCCGTGCGGGCCGACTCCGACTTCACCGTCCTGGTGGTCGTCTTCGTGGCCATAGGGTACGTCATCGCCGGCCCCTACTGCCTGGTCTGGGTGTCGGTGCCGGTGGCCCTCGTCGCGGTACCGCTCGCTGTGCTCGCCGGAGTCGCGGCGGCCGTCGTCCGGGCCCTGCGGGTCCTCGCGGGGGCCGGTGACGGGCTCACGGCCCGGCCGGGC
>DASRII010000330.1:0-10526 GCA_035650075.1 Micromonosporaceae bacterium
CGGAACTGACCCAGGATCTGCGCCTCGCCGACCACCATCGAGTCGAGTCCAGCGGCGACCCGGTACGCATGCCTTACGGCGTCGGCGTCGTACTGGACGTACACGTGCGAGGCCAGCTCGTGCGGCGCCTGGCCGGACCGCTCGGCGAGCACCCCGGCGATCTCGCTGAGGCCGCCGTGGAACGCGGTCGTGGCGGCGTACACCTCGACCCGGTTGCAGGTCGACAGCACCGCGGCTTCCCGGACGTACTGCCCGGCGAGCAACGCGGCCAGGATTTCGGGCACGTCCGTCTGCGGTACCGCGAGCCGTTCCAGCAGCGCGACGGGTGCGGTGCGGTAGGAAGCTCCGACGACGAGGAGGTTCACGATCCCACGGCCTCCTGACGACCCGTTCCGGCGAACCCGTTCGGCAGGGCGGTGAGCGCGGCCTTACGGTGCTCGTGGAAGGACAGGATCTGTAGCTCGATGGCGAGGTCGACCTTCCGGACATCCACGCCCTCGGGAACCGAGAGTACGCACGGTGCGAAGTTCAAGATGCTGGTGACGCCGGCGGTCACGAGGGCGTCGGCCACCCGCTGGGCGGCGTGCGCCGGGGTGGCGATCACCGCGATGGAGATCGACTCTTCCCGTACGACGTCTTCGAGGTCCGAGACGTGCTGGACGCAGAGCCCGTTGATGCGCTCGCCCACGCGGGACACGTCGGCGTCGAACAGCGCGACGATGCGGAACCCGCGGTCGCCGAAGCCGGTGTACCCGGCCAAGGCGTGGCCGAGGTTGCCGATCCCGACGAGGGCCACCGCCCGGCGCTGGGTCAGCCCGAGCACGTACTCGATCTGCTCGATGAGCAGGGTCACGTCGTAGCCGACGCCGCGGGTGCCGTACGACCCGAGGTGCGAGAGGTCCTTGCGCAGCTTGGCCGAATTCACTCCAGCGGCGGTAGCGAGCGCTCCGCTGGAGATGGTCTCGTGGCCTGCTTCGGCGAGGGCGTGCAGTGCCCGCAGGTACTCCGGCAGCCGGGCGACCGTAGCCTCGGGCAGATCCGGAAGTACGGGTACGTTGCTCATCGAGGTATCAGGGTAGGCGCTTGTGAAGGCGTGCACAAATCGCGATCTTGACACAGGGTGAGCGCCCACCCACGCCACGGATCCCGAGAGATGCCCCCGCGGCAATGTGCCCTCCATTTCTCGAGCCTCACACGGCAACGGGTGGGCGCTGCCCGGCGATTATGGCCCAAGTCGGACTTGTCAGGCCACACGCCGCGCTGGGCACTCACTCCTGCTGGCCCTACCGTGGAGACTCCTGTCGGCGGGATGGGAGCAAACCCGACACAAGCCTATGGTCGATCCCATGCGACAGCTCGTCAGGCAGCTCGGCCGCGACACGGCTTACGTCCTCGCCGGTTTCCCCCTTGCCATCGTCAGCTTCGTCGTGCTGGTGACGGGCTTCGCGCTCGGCATGGGACTGCTGATCACCGTCATCGGGTTCCCGGTGCTGGCCGTAACGCTGCTGACCGCCCGGGCACTGGCCGACCTGCAACGGATCCAGCTGCCGGCCATCCTGCACGACGCCCGGGTGCGCCCGGTCTACGCCGAGACACCCCCGGGTGCCGGCTTCTGGCGGCGCGTCTCCAACCCGATCCGGCAGGGACAGTCGTGGTTGGACTTGGTGCACGGCGTGCTGAGCCTGATCCCGGCGACGATCGCCTTCAGCCTCGTCGTCACCTGGTGGGCCGGAGCCCTCGGCGGCACGCTCTTCTTCGCGTACGACTGGGCTCTGCCACACCCGCCGGACAACTACGAGCTGCACGAGCTGCTCGGCCTCGCCGACACCGCCACCAACCGGATCCTCTTCAACACCGCGATCGGGCTGTTCTTTCTGCTCACCCTCCCCCTCGTGGTCCGCGGCAGCGCGCTGATGAAGGCGTACCTCGCGCGCGGGCTCCTCAACGGCGTCGCCGCGCTGCGCGGCCGGATCGTGGACCTGGAACAGCAGCGCGCCGCCGCCATGTCGGCCGAGGCGACCGCGCTTCGCCGGCTCGAACGCGACATCCACGACGGCCCGCAACAGCGGCTGGTACTGCTCGCGATGGAGCTGAGCCGCGCACAGCAGCAAGTCGACACCGATCCGGCCGCGGCGCGCGAGACGCTGGCCGGCGCTCTCACCCAGACGAGGGAGACGCTCGGGGAGCTGCGCGCGCTGTCCCGCGGGATCGCGCCGCCGATCCTCACCGACCGCGGACTGCCGAGCGCACTCGCCGCTCTGGCCGGCCGGTGCACGGTACCGGTGGACCTGGCCGTCGACCAGGCGATGCCCCGGCTGGATCCCGCGATCGAGCACACGGCCTACTTCGTCGTTGCCGAGTCCCTGGCCAACGTGGCCAAGCACAGCCGGGCGTCCGGGTGCTGGCTGACGGTCGCGGTCGCGGACGGACTGCTCGGGGTCGTCGTGGTCGACGACGGGGTCGGGGGCGCGGCGCTCGCCAAGGGCCACGGGCTGGCGGGGCTGGCCGACCGGGTCCGGGCCAACGGCGGTACGTTCACCGTCACCAGCCCACACGGTGGGCCGACCGAGATACGTGCCGAGTTGCCATGTTGAGAGTCGTGATCGCCGACGACGCAGTCCTCCTGCGGGAAGGCCTCGTCCGGCTGCTAACCGAGAACGGCCACGACGTGGTGGCCGCCGTCGGCGACGGGCCGGGCCTCGTCGAGGCGATCGTCGCCCATCGCCCCGATGTGTCCATTGTGGATGTACGAATGCCGCCGTCGCACACGGACGAAGGGCTGCGGGCCGCGGTGCGGGCGCGGCAACTGGTACCGGGTACGCCGGTCCTCGTGCTGTCCCAGTACGTCGAAGTGTCCTATGCGGACGATCTGCTGGCCGACCGTTCCGGGTCGGTCGGCTACCTGCTGAAGGACCGGGTGGCCGACGTGGCCGAGTTCCTCGACGCGGTCGCACGAGTCGCCGCGGGCGGCGCGGTATTCGACCCCGAGGTGGTAGCCCAACTGTTCGTCCGCAGACGCCGGGACGAACCCCTGCGCGAGCTGACCCCCCGCGAACGGGAAGTACTCGGGTTGATGGCCGAGGGCCGCTCGAACACGGCGATCGCCCGTCAGCTCGTGGTCAGCGACGGCGCGGTCGAGAAGCACGTGCGGAACATCTTCGCCAAGCTCCGGCTCGCTCCCGACGACGAGCAGCACCGACGGGTGCTCGCGGTCCTGACCTACCTACGCGGCTGAGTGAGATCACGCAGGAGTCGGTCCTCTTCGACCCGCCAGTAACCGTGTTCCTCGCCGTCCAGCAACGTCACCGGGACACGGTCGCCGTACTCCCGCTCGAGCGCCGGGTCGTCGTCGACGTACACCTCGGTCCAGTCGACGCCGGCCGTGGCGGCGACCCGGGCGAGCGCCTCCTTCGCCACATCGCACAGGTGGCACTCACGGCGGCTTACGAGAGTGAGACGCGGCTCAGGCATCGGACCGCAGGGCCACCTTCCGCACCTTGCCGGTCGCCGAGTGCGGCAGCTCCGGTACGAACTCGATGGCCGTCGGGCACTTGAACCGGGCGAGGTTCCGCTCGCAGTGCTGCAGCAGGTCCTCGGCTGTCACCGCCGTACCGGCCGGGTCGGCGGAACGCACCACGAACGCCTTGACGGTCTGCCCGGTGTACGGATGCGGGATGCCGAGGACGGCCGCTTCGGCTACCCCCTCGTGCAGGGTGAGCACCTGCTCGACCTCGTGCGGGTACACGTTGAACCCGCTGACGAGGATCAGCTCGCCGAGTCGGTCCACGAGGAACAGGTCCCCGTCCGCGTCGGCGTACGCCACATCGCCCGTGGCCCACCAGCCGTCGGCGTCCGGGCCCTCCCGCCCGTCCGGCCAGTAGCCGGAGAACAGGTTCGCCCCGCGGACGACGATTTCCCCCGGATCGGTACCGGGACTCTCCGGCGCCTCCCTGTCGAGCTCGTCACCGGGCTCCTCCTCGGACACGTCGGTCACCGGAGCGTCGGAGTGCCAGATCTCTTCGCCTTCGGCGCTGACCAACTTCAGCGAGACGCCTGGGATGGGCCGGCCGATCGAGCCGCCCTTCGGGGTCGGGCTGGCCAGCGTCGAGGTCAGTACGGGAGCGGTCTCGGTGAGCCCGTACCCCTCGAAGACCGGATGCCTGGTCGCGGCGGTGAACCGCACCGCGGCGGCCGGGTCCAGCGGCGCCGCGCCCGTGACCGCGACCCGGACGGACGTCAGAGCCTCGCCGAGGTCGGGCAGCAGGGACCAGGCGACGTACATCGGCGGTACGCCGACCACCACGGTCACCTGGTGCCGGGCCACGAGCCGGAGCGTGTCGGCCGGGTCGAAACGTTCGACGAGCACGCCCGCCGCGCCGTGGTAGGCGATCGCACCCAGACCGGCGTTCAGCCCGTACGCGTGGAAGAGCGGAAGCGCGAGCAGCACGGTGTCGGACGGTCCGACGATCGGCGGCTGGACGGCGGCCACCTGCTCGTGGTTGGCCAACAGCGCACGATGCGAGAGCATCGCCCCCTTGGGCGCGCCCGCCGTGCCCGACGTGTAGACCAGGACGGCGAGATCGTCGCCACCGGTCCCGGGCGCGGCGGCCTCGGCCGGACCGCCGCTCAGCTTCGCGAACGCCGGGTCACCCACCGCGAGGATCTCGCGCAGCGCGGGCAGCTCGTCCCGCATCCCCTGTACCGACGCAGCCACCTCGGCGGTCCCCGCGACGACGGACACCCCCGCGTCGCCGAGCACGTGCCGCAGCTCCCGAGGGGTGTAGCCAGGATTGACCGGTACGGCGACCAGCCCGGCCCGCAGCACGCCGAACACGGCGACGACGAACTCGGGCACGTTCGGCAGCGCGATCGCGACCCGGGCCGGATGTCCGGCGCTGGACGGGAGCGCGAGCGCGCGCAACCCCGCGGCCAGGGCATCGACCTGTACGTCGAGTTCCCCCCAGGTGAGCACGCGGTCGTGCCAGTACAGAGCGGTACGGCCGGGTCCGGTGGCCGCGGCCCGGCGAACGAGGTCGGAGAGGTTCTCCGGTTCATCCCGCACGGAGGCTGAGTCTCGCACAACGTGACGCGCGCCGCTCGGCCCGGCTGCCCGATCGGTAGACCGTCATGTCGTCCGATCGTGGGCGTGGCCCAGACCGACGGACGGACATGAGTAACAGGGTGCGTCTTACGCATGACACCGCACAGCGTGTGCGACTTTCGACACGGATTCCGGAGGAGTATCTGGGAAATTACTTCCGCTCTCTGTGATGGAGTCCCCACACGCGGGTGACGTTGGCCCTATCATCGCTGGGGTCGGCTCACCCCTTTTGCTGTGAGACGACACCCCTCACCCTGAGGAGGCCGCCGTGCCCGTTAAAGCACTGCATCAGCACCTCGAGGGTGTGTGTCGGCTTGTACCAGGCCTCCTGGACGCCGACACGCACTCCGGCCTCTGCGCGGTCGCGGAGCGAGTGAGGTGATTCTGATGACGACGTACGCGTACTCGAACGGACTGGTCAGCAGCGAACTGGCGACCGCACGCGCCGCGCTGGTCAACGGGCTCGCGACCCTGCGCGACGTGCTGGCGGCCATGCGGCGCGAGGAACTCCTCGTGCTCCGCCGCAACGACCCCCCGGCGATCGTCGGGCCGATGGCGCGCGACGGGGAGGCGGCCCGTACGCGGACCCGCGCCCGGGCCAACGACGCCACCAGCCGGCACCAGCCGAGCGGCAACACCCGGCCGGTCAGCAGCGGCAAGTTCCCGCCGATGCAGGGTGGTCCGCCGCGCTCCGACGGCCCGCCACCGAACCAGCCTTCCGCGCCCGAGGCCCCGCCGGCTCCCCAACCTCCGGCCCGGCCGGATCCGTCCGACCCCGCGACCGAAGTGTGGACACTCGTCGAGCGGGCGCAGGGCGGTGACGCGGAGGCGTTCGGGCTCATCTACGACCGGTACGTCGACACGGTCTTCCGGTTCGTCTACTTCCGCGTCGGCAACCGGCAGCTGGCCGAGGACCTGACGTCGGACACGTTCCTGCGCGCGCTCAAGCGCATCGGCAGCTTCACCTGGCAGGGTCGCGACCTCGGCGCGTGGCTGGTCACGATCGCCCGCAACCTGGTCGCCGACCACTTCAAGTCCGGCCGGTACCGGCTCGAGGTCACCACGGGTGACGTACTCGACGCCGACCGGGAGGACCGGGGACCCGAGGGCAGTCCGGAAGCCGCGGTGGTGGACCACATCACCAACGTCGCCTTGCTCACCGCCGTCAAGCAGCTCAACCCGGAACAGCAGGAGTGCATCGTGCTGCGGTTCCTACAGGGGTTCTCGGTGGCTGAGACGGCTCAGGCGATGGGCAAGAACGAGGGAGCCATCAAGGCGCTGCAGTACCGTGCGGTACGCGCGCTGGCCAGGTTGCTTCCCGACGGCTTCCAGCCGTAACCGATCATGCCGGATCGCCGTTTTACAGGGTACGGCCGCCGGTAGATCATCGACGGTCCCCGCAGCATCTGAAGGGTCTTCAACGGTGAACGCCGCTGTCTTCCACCGCCGCCGGGCCGAGCGCTTCGCGCAGCTGCTCGACGAGGCCGAGGGCGGTATCCGTCACCACAGCCGCTCGCCGCTGGACGCCGAACTCGGTCCACTGGTCGAGGTCGGCCAGAACATCAGCGGGCTGATCGAGCCGATCCGGACGGACCCCACCTTCCGGTCCGACCTGCGGACGATGTTGCTCGCGGCCGCGGAACGGGACGGCATCGGCATCACCGCCCCGACGCATCCGGACGACGTCCGCCCGAACCACCGGCGCTCCGGTTCCCTGGCTGTCGCCGGGCGGGGCGGTCGGGTTACCCGCCGGCTGCGTACCCGTGGCGCGATCATCGTCGGCGTCGCCGCCGGCACGCTGGCGCTGTCCGGGATGTCCGCCGCGAGCGGGGACGCGCTGCCGGGCGACGCGCTGTACGGCATCAAGCGCTCCACCGAACGGGCCCAGCTCGCGCTCGCCAGCTCCGACGTCAGCCGCGGCCAGCTCTACCTGGAGTTCGCCCGGACCCGGATCGCCGAGGCGTACGCCGTCCGCCAGGACTCGAACGGCCTCGTCGCCGTGCTGAACGACATGGACGCCGAGACCCGCCAGGGCGTCAACCTGCTGAACACCGCCGCGGTCGCGCGGCGCGATCCGGCCGCACTCGACGTCGTCAACAGGTTCGTCGAGGACCAGCAACGCCGGGTCGTCGCCCTGCTCGAGGGACAGCCGGCGGAGGTACGCCCACGGGTACTCGAGTCGCTGACGCTGCTGGAGTCCGTGACCCGGCGTACCGGCGCGCTGCGTACCGCCCTGAACTGCGGTGCCACCGAGGTCGGCTCCGACGTGCTCGGCCCGCTGCCGAACACCTGCCAGGCGGCCGGCTCCGGCGTACCGTCCGTGGGCTCGATACCGGCCGGCTCGTCCAGCCAGTCGACACAGATCGAGCAGGGCAACCCGGCTTCGGGGCAACCCGGTACCGGGGCCACCGGTCAGCCGGCCGGTTCGGTGGTACCCAACCCGTCACCCAGTCCCGAAGACGGTGATCTGCTCGATGACCTCGGTCGCTTCCTCGACGATCTGCTGGGTGGCTAGTCGGGTTCGGCTACCCTGGGTTGCCGTGGCACGAGTGCCTTTCGAAGCGGTGGAACCCTCCTGGCCGGCTGCCGCCGAGTTGGAGGAGGCGCTTGCCGTACCGCCCGACCGGGCCGCGGCCGCGTTCTTCGATGTCGACAACACGATGATGCAGGGCGCCTCCATCTACTGGTTCGCGCGCGGACTGGCGTCCCGCAAGTACTTCACCGTGGGGGATCTGGCCCGGTTCGGGCTCCAACAGCTTCGGTTCCGGCTCCTCGCCAACGAGCACGCCGGCGACATGGCCCAGACCAAGGAGACGGCACTCGCGTTCGTCGAGGGCTGGCGGGTCGAGGACATGGAACGCCTCTGCGAGGAAATCTTCGACGAGCTGATGGCCGAGCGGATCTGGTCGGGTAGCCGGGCTCTGGCGCAGCTACACCTGGACGCCGGTCAACGGGTCTGGCTGGTCACCGCCGCACCGGTCGAGCTGGGCCGGCTCATCGCCCGTCGGCTGGGACTGACCGGCGCACTCGGTACGGTCGCCGAGATCCGCGACGGCGTGTACACCGGCCGGCTCGTCGGCGACCTGCTGCACGGTCCGGCAAAGGCCGACGCGATCCGTTCTCTCGCCGAGGCGGAGGGCTTGGATCTGGCTCTCTGCAGCGCGTACAGCGACTCGGCCAACGACATCCCGATGCTGTCCACTGTGGGCCATCCGGTCGCGGTGAACCCGGACAGCGCCCTGCGCCGCCAGGCTCGTCTGCACGGGTGGGAGATCCGCGACTTCCGTACCGGACGCAAGGCCGCCCGGGTCGCCGTACCCGCCGCGCTGGTCGCCGGTGTCGTCATCGGCGGCGCGGCCACGGCGCTGGTTCGCCGGCGGCGCCGGGCTCCGTGAGGCTGTCGCGGCTCGTAGCGCTCGGCGCGGCTCTCGCCATCGCGGTCGTGCTGCTCGCGCTTCCTCGCCCGAAGCAGCCGGTGCCGGCCGGACCGCTCACCTTGGCCAGCGTGTGGCCGTCGGCGGTCGTGGTGGACCTGCCTGGCCGGCTGCCCGACGGCACCACGTTCACACCGCTGTACCACCTCGACGCGCTGACCGTGGTCGGCACCGCCACCGACGGCTCGTCCATGCGTCTGGTGCTGCGCGGTGGCGAGGGCCTGCTGCGCGAGCTGCGCCGGCTGCCCGCACGGTCCGCGCCGCAGTTCTTCGGCTTCGCCGCGGCCGGCGACGACCTCGTGTGGGCGGAGTCCGACGGCCTCGGTTCGACCAGCCTTTGGCGCACCTCGTGGCGCTCTGCCGACCCGCCTGTCGCGCTCACCGCCGACACCGGAGACGCGGTGTTCTTCAACTCGCAGTACGAGCTCGTGGTGGCCGACGGTTCGGTCCATTGGGTCGCCGCGGCACGGGGTGACTCCGTCGTCACCGAGGTGCGTTCGGTACCCCTGGCCGGTGGCGCGGTCTCAGTGTCTCGAGTGGACGGTGCGTTCGCGCTGAGCGCGTGGCCGTGGATGGTGAGCGCCGGTACCGGTCCCGTGGCGTTGCGGGACCTCGAGTCCGGTCAGGTTGGCCGGGTGCCTGCTGCCGCAACGGAACTCGTCACCTGTGCGGTCGCGTGGTGCCGCGTGCTCGTGCTCGCCGGCGAGGCGGCACCCGCCCGGTTGGACCTCATGCGGCCGGACGGCACCGATCGCCGTCGCGTCGCGGGCGGCGCGGTGAGCGCGTCTGTTACGGATGTGGCCGTCCTGGACCGGTTCGAGGTGCTGTCCCAGACGGGTTCGGAGGGTTCACCGACCAGCAACCAACAGCTTCTGCTGTACGACATTTCGGCGCGTCGTACCGTGACGGTGGCCGTCGGGGTCGGCATGGTGCTCTGCCGCGGTGGCGTGCTGTGGTGGTCCACAGGGGACAGTGAGACGCTCGCCTGGCACGCGGTGGACCTACGCACGTTGACGTAGCGCCGCGTCACTCGAAGGGGTCGGGGCGGCGCTTCAGTAGTCCGTGCAGGGTCTGCTGGATCGTCTCGCGTACCTGGTCCGCCAGGTTGAACACGACGGCGGGGTCGTCGGCCTGATCCGCCATGCCCGTCGTATCGATCGGCTCGCAGAACTCGATCAGCCACTTCGACGGCAACGGCAGCATGCCGAGCGGCCCGAGCCACGGGAACGTCGGCGTCACCGGGAAGTACGGCGTACCGAGCAAACGAGCCAACGGCTTGATGTTGCCGATGAGGGGGTAGATCTCCTCTGCCCCGACGATCGCCACCGGCACGATCGGCGTCTCGGTACGCAGAGCCGCGGAGACGAAGCCACCGCGTCCGAACCGCTGCAGTTGGTACCGCTGCCAGTACCGCTTTCCGACCCCCTTGAAGCCCTCGGGGAACACTCCGACCAACTGGCCGGTACCGAGCAAGCGCTCGGCGTCGGGGTTGCACGCCAACGTGCCGCCGGACTTGCGGGCCAGTTCCGACAGCCCCGGAATCCGGAACACCAGGTCGGCCGCGAGCAGCCGCAGGTGCCGCTGCAGCGGGTGCTCGTCGTGCACGGCCAGCGCCAGCATCGCCGAGTCGACCGGTAACGTCCCCGAATGGTTGGCCACCAGCAACGCCGGCCCGGACAGCGGCAGGTTCGAGACGCCGGACACTTCACCCCGGAAGTACCGCCGGAACAGCGGCCGTAGCAAGGGAATGAACACGTTGTCGGTCAGCTCGGGGTCGAAGCCGAATTCGTCGACCTCGTACTCCCCGGTCAGCCGCCGCCGGAGGAAGGCCAGTGCCCCGGCTACCCGGCGATCCCAGATGTCCGGCTCTTCGGCAACGGGCCGGTGCCCGTTAGAGGAGACCGCCGGGGACGGGTCGAAGGCCACCACCGGTCGCGGGCGGGTCGGCGACTCAACGCGCGCCATCGCGACCTCCCACTGTGGACCGAACG
>DASRII010000331.1:0-6623 GCA_035650075.1 Micromonosporaceae bacterium
CTGGGCCGGACTGCGCGCGGCGGCGTTCGTGTCCGGCGGCCGGCTGAGGTTGGTCGACGCCGAGGGCGGCGACATCACCTCCGGGTACCCGGAGGTGCGCCCGATGGCCGAGGACCTCGCCCCGACCGAGTGCGTGCTCGACGGCGAGATCGTGGTGTTCGACGCCACCGGCCGGGTCAGCGCATCCGCGCTGGAGAAGCGGATCGCGGCGAGCACAGGTTCGGCGGCGCGGCGAACAACGACACGAACGCCGGTGCAGTATCTCGTCTATGACGTGCTGTGGCTGGACGGAAAGTCCACAGTGGAGCTTCCGTACGCCGACCGCCGCGCTTTGCTGGACGGGCTCGACATCACCGGACCACATTGGCAGACCCCGCCGCACTTCACCGGTGGCGGTCAGTTCGCGCTGCGGGCGAGCGAGCAGTACGGGCTGCCCGGTGTCATCGCCAAACGCCTCGACGCTCCGTACGCGGCTGGTCGCCGGACTCGTACCTGGCTCCGGATAGGAGCTTAGAGGCGCTCGACGACCAATGTGGACACTCCGCCGGCGGCGTCCACGTCGAGCCGGTTCTGCGCCGCGTCCCAGCCAGGGGGTTTCAGCACGGTACCGGGGGCGAGGCCCTCGTGCCGCTGGCCGTCGACGGTGACGCCGCCCGCACCGGAGCCGAGCCGCACCTGGACCGGCGGTCCCTTCGGCAGCCGTACCGTCAGCTGACCCGCGCCACCGGTGAGCTTGACGACGAGCGTGCCCTCGGGCGCCGGTACCGCCACCTCGATCCGCCCGGCGCCGGTGGCCAGATCGAGCGAGGCCAGGCGGCCGCTACTGAAGTCGACGAACTCGTCGTTGCCGCCCCCGGCCAGCCGGACCTGCCAGCGCACCCGGGAGTTGAGCAGTACCGACACCGACGCCGGACCGACAGCACCGCCGCTGGAGACCAGACTGAGGGCGATCCGATCGCCGGACTCGTCGACCTTCGGTACGACGCTGCTGAACTCCGGAGTGGAGATCCGGTAGAGGTCGTCGCCGATGTCCTGGCTGTCGACGCGTACCGTCTCGGCGCCGCTGAGCATCTCGAACCGCGCCTCCTGCCGGCCGGCCAGCGGTCCGGCAACCGACCGCGTGACGTTGGGCGCCGCGCCGCTACCCGTATCGGTGTTCGTGGGGTTCCCACGCAGCGCGAGCGCCAGCGCGGCCAGGCCGATCGCGGAGACCAGCGCCACGCCGATGGCGACCAGCGCCGAGAAGGCGATCCCGCGCCGTGGCTGAGGTTCGGAAGGCGGTGCGGCGGCTTGCCGCGGGGGTCGGGGCAGGTCCGGACGATCGATCGGCGTGTTCATCGACCGCAATCATGCCCTCTCCCCGTCGATCGAGAAAGCGACGACGAAAGATTCAGGCCTCGACGACGTCCGCGACCACCGTGGTGATGTTGTCCCGTCCGCCGGCGCGCAGGGCCGCCGCGATCAGCCGTTCCGCACAGTCGCGCAGATCCCTGCGCTCGAGCAGGATTCCGGCGATGGTGGCATCATCGACCACATCGGACAGACCATCGCTACAGAGGAGCAACCGGTCACCGGGTCGGGGGTGGATGACCGAGGTCGCCGGGGTGACCTGTTGCCCTTGGACTGCCTGGGTGACGAGCGAGCGCTGCGGGTGACGCCGCGCCTCGGCGGCGGTGATGGCACCCGAGTGGACGAGCTGCTGGACGAACGTATCGTCGGTCGTGAGCTGGGTGAGCACCCGGTCCCGGAGCAGATAGGCCCGCGAGTCTCCGACATGAACCAGGGCGAGTCGGTCACCGGAGAGCAGCATCGCGGTGAGCGTGGTACCCATGCCGTCGAGTTCGCGATGCGCGTCGATCACGTCGCGGATCTGCCGGTTTACCTTGTCTACGGCCTCCCGCAGCGCCTCGAGCGGCGAGTCGCCGGAGGACGACTCCAGGTCCGTCATGACCCGGATCGCGATCTCGCTCGCCACCTCGCCGGCCGGCGGGCCACCCATCCCGTCGGCGACAGCGATCACCCGCGCGCCCGCGTAGCCGACGTCCTCGTTGTTCTCCCTGGCCGGGCCTAGATCGCTGAGCACCACGGCGCGCAGGGTCACCCCCATACCGTGGCCTTTCTCCAGGCGCATCGCTGCATCATGCCGTCTAGCCTGCCAAAGCAACAGGTGAATAGTCACTACGCACTAGTGCGTATCGTGTAGCAATGAGCGCAGCGGAGCGAGAGCGGCCATGATGGTGGGGCGCGCCGCGGAGCTCTCCGAGCTCGTCGAGGCGTGGTCCCGGCTGGGCGCGGGCACCCCGTCCGGACCCCGCACCGCGCTGCTCACCGGGGCCGCGGGCTGCGGTAAGAGCCTGCTCGTCACGGCCGCGCTGGCCGCTTTCGAGCCGGCAGCGCGCATCGTGCTGGCCGGCGGGGCGCGGGTGCATTCGCCGGCGCCGTACGACTGGCTCGCCGCGGTGCTCAGCGCCCACGACACCGGCGACCTGCCCGTTCCACCCGACGCGCTGACCTGGCTTGCGCAACAACCGGGGCAAACTGCCCAACGGTACGCGCCAGCGGCACTCCTGCGCCTCGCGGTCAAGGCGGTCCGGGCGCTGGTCGGTACCGGGCCGGCGGTGATCATCGCCGAGGATCTGCACGCGCTCGACCCGGCCAGCCTCAACCTGCTGGCGGAGGTGGCCAGTGCGCCGGGTCTGCCCGCGCTGCTGCTGGTCACCAGCCGGCCGCCGGAGGAGGCCGTGTCGCCGGAGCTGGCGGCCCGGACCCTGGCCCGGCTGACCGGTACACCCGACGCGATCCGGGTACACCTCGGGACCCTGGGCACGGCCGAGGTGGGCGCGCTGCTGGAAGGGGCCTACGGGGCTCCGGTACCGGGCGAGGTCGTCGACGCGGTCCGGGCGCGTACCGGCGGCAACCCGTACGCGTTGACCGAGCTGCTGGCGACGGCCCGCGCCTACGGGCTGCTCGACGGCGGCGAGGAGGCCAACTTGACCGCCCGGGAACGGGAGGTGCTGTCCTGCCTCGCCGCCGGCATGTCCAACAAGCAGGTGGCCCGATCGCTCGGCATCTCGATCCGCACGGTCGCGGTACACGTGTCGAACCTGCTGCGCAAGACGCGCTCGGCGTCGCGGACCGAGGCGGCGCTCTGGGCGGTACGGCACTCCGGTCAACTGATCGCCGGCAGCCGTACCGTGAACTCGGTGTGACCCGGGCGGCTCTCGACCGCGACCGTCCCGCGGTGCGCGGCCACGACGGCGGCCACAATGGACAGTCCGAGCCCGGTACCGCCGCCGGTGCGTGAGCGCGACGAGTCCCCGCGGGAGAACCGCTCGAACACCTCGGGCTGCTGCGTCGCGGGGATGCCCGGGCCGTCGTCGACCACGCTGAGCACCGCGTGCCCGTTGTCGTTGCCCAGCCGGGCGGTGACGATCGTGCCCGGTGGGGTGTGCGTGCGCGCGTTGGCCAGCAGGTTGGCCAGCACCTGGTGCAACCGGGCGCCGTCCCCCGTCACCGCGACCGGTTCGTCGGGCAGGTCGAGTGCGAACCGGTGGGTGGGGCCGGCCACGTGCGCGTCGCCGACCGCGTCGACGAGGAGCGCGGACAGGTCGACCGGGCCGGTGGCCAGCGGCCGTCCCGCGTCCAGCCGGGCGAGCAGCAGCAGGTCGTCGACGAGCGCGGTCATCCGGGTGCTCTCGGACTCGACCCGGCGCAGCGCGTGTGCGACGTCCGGCGGTACGGGCACCCGACCCCGCCTGGTCACCTCGGCATAGCCGCGGATCGCGGCCAGCGGCGTACGCAGCTCGTGGCTGGCGTCGGCGACGAACTGGCGTACCCGCATCTCGCTCGCGTGCCGGGCGGCCAGTGCCGCGGAGACGTGGCCCAGCATCCGGTTGAGCGCCGCGCCGACCTGACCGACCTCCGTACGCGGGTCGGTGTCGGCCTCCGGTACCCGTATCGGCAACGCGACCTCGCCGCGGTCCAGCGGCAGCTCGGTGACCTGGGCGGCGGTCGCGGCCACCCGGTCCAGCGGGCGCAGCGAGATCCGCACGATCAGCACGCCGGCCACGCCGGCGACGAGCAGCCCAGCTCCGGTGACGGCCGCCTCGACGTTGATCAGCCATGCGATGGTGTCGTTGACCGTTCGCAACGGCAGCCCGGTCACCCGCACCTCGCCGCGCCCGGCCGGCAGGGCCACGAGCCGGTACTCGCCGAGGTCGCCGAGATTCCGGGTGTGCGGCCGGCCGTCGACGGGAATGGCCAGCAGGGTCGCCAGCTGCTGGGCGGTCAGCGTCTGTCCCTCGAGGACCCGCGCGTCGACGATGGCGCCATCGTCGACGCGGGCGACGAGGGTCTCCGCGGCCGTTCCGGGTGGGAACATGTCGCCGTTTCGACCGTTCGGCGCGTGGATGGCCCGGTCGGCCGCCACGGCCAACTGATCGTCCAACTGTCCAATGAGGAACTGCCGGATAGCCAGCGTCGAGGCGACGCCGATCACCAGGCACACCGCGGCGAGCAGGGCGAGAACCGCGGCGACCAGCCGGGTCCGCAGGGGCCGGCCGGCGAACCAACGCCGCCGCGGCGGTGCGTCAGGCGACGGGCTTGAGGACATAACCCGCGCCCCGCAAGGTGTGAATCATCGGCGCGCGCCCCGCGTCGATCTTCTTGCGCAGGTACGAGATGTACAGCTCGACGACGTTCGCCTGGCCGCCGAAGTCGTAGTTCCACACCCGGTCCAGGATCTGAGCCTTGCTCAACACCCGGCGCGGGTTGCGCATCAGGTACCGCAGCAGCTCGAACTCGGTGGCCGTGAGCGCGATCAGATCGCCGTCGCGGCGTACCTCGTGGCTGTCCTCGTCGAGGGTCAGGTCCCCCACGGTCAGCTGTGCCTCGGACCGGATCGCCGCGGCCACGCCGGCCCGCCGCAGCAAGGCCCGCAACCGGGCCACGAGCTCCTCCAGGCTGAACGGCTTGGTGACGTAGTCGTCGCCGCCGGCGGTCAGCCCGGCGACCCGGTCCTCGATGGCGTCCCGGGCGGTCAGGAACAGTACCGGAATGTCGGGCAGCTGACCGCGTAGGCGGCGCAGCACCTCGAGACCGTCCACATCGGGCAGCATGACGTCGAGCACGACGACGTCGGGCCGGTACTTGCGCGCCAGGCGCAGCGCGGCCATCCCGTCGCCGGCCGTCCGCACCTGCCAGCCCTCGTACTTCAGGGCCATCGCGAGCAGGTCCGCCAGCGTCGACTCGTCGTCGACCACGAGCACTCGTACCGTGTTCGTTTGGATGTCCGTCACGACGTCCATCTTGTCGGCCGCCGCTGTGACCCACCTGGGCCGTTCCTGTGCGGTTCCTGTGAGACCTGCCGAGTAATAATGGCCTGGTGAAGATCACCGCATCCGCGATCTCGCTCAACGTCGACGACGTTACCGCCTCCGCCGACTTCGCCAAGCGACACTTCGGATTCACCGAGGAGATGGCGGCCGAGGGGTTCGTCTCACTGTCCAGAGTGGACGTCGGATTCAACCTCGTCTTCCTGCGTACCGGGTTGGAAAGCTTCAAGCCGGACAGCATGCGCGGCCACCGGGCGGACGGCCTGCTCGTGGCGTTCGTGGTCGACGACATCGAGGCTGAGTACGCGCGGCTGCAGGCCGAGGGCGTGCCGATCACGACGCCACTGCAGACCGAACCGTGGGGCGAACGGTTCTTCCAGGTCACCGATCCGAACGGGGTCGTCCTGCAGCTCGTGCAGTGGGTCCAGTAGGCGTGCGCCCTTTCCGGCAGGTCGACGTCTTCACGACCACGCCGTACCGCGGCAACCCGGTCGCGGTGGTCCTCGACGCCGACGGGCTCGATACCGGTGAGATGCAGCGGTTCGCCCACTGGACGAACCTGTCCGAGACGACGTTCGTGTTGCCGCCGACCGCTGTGGGCGCCGACTACCGGGTGCGCATCTTCACGCCGAGCCAGGAGCTGCCGTTCGCCGGCCACCCCACGTTGGGTACCTGCCACGCCTGGTGTGCGGCGACCTCGAGCCGCGCGGACATCGTTGTACAGGAGTGCGGGGCCGGACTGATCCGGATCCAGCGCACCGCGGACCGGCTCGCGTTCGCCGCTCCCCCGCTGCTGCGGTCCGGCCCGGCCGAGGAGTCCCTTGTCGACCATCTCGCCGGGGTGCTGCGCATCGACCGCGCCGAGATCCTCGATGCCGAGTGGGTCGACAACGGTCCGGGCTGGGTCGCCGTGCTGCTGGCGAGCGCGGAGGCCGTACTGGCACTGCGACCGGGCATCGTGGACCTCGACATCGGGGCGGTCGGTCCGGACCCGGCCGGCTCTCCCGAGGCGTTCGAGTTACGGGCGTTCTACCCGAAGGACGGCGCGACCGCCGAGGATCCGGTCACCGGCAGCCTGAACGCCTCCGTCGCGGAGTGGCTGCTGCGTACCGGCCGGGCCACCGCGCCGTACGTCGCGAGCCAGGGCACCGCCCTCGGCCGCCGGGGTCGCGTGCACATCGACGCCGATCCCGACGGCACGATCTGGGTCGGCGGTGGCACGGTCACCTGTGTCACAGGCGAGGTCGACCTCTAGCTCACGAACGGCGCAGACTCGCGCCGAGGAAGAAG
>DASRII010000332.1:0-9278 GCA_035650075.1 Micromonosporaceae bacterium
GGTAGCGGACCTGGAGCTGGAACCCGCCGAATAGCTCCCGTTCAAGATCTTCGGGGAGCCGGCTGAAGTCAGCCTCGATGATCGGGAGCTGATCGAGCAGGCGCGGGTCGGCGGACGCTGTCGCATCAGGCTTCTTGGTGATCTCGGCGAAGCTGTCGCGGAGTTGCGTGCGCCATTCCTGATCAAGATCGTCGTCACCAGTGGCCTGGTACTCGCGCAGTTCCTTCACGACGTTGGCCTGCTGCCGCTCCAACTCCTTGAGCTTGCCGCGGACCGCAGCGGCTCGCGCAGCCGTGCCGTCCTCGATGACGGCTTCGTCGCCGTGTGCGCTGGCGAGCAGTTCAGCACGGTCGGGGCCGAAGATGCGCCGGGCGAAGAACGCCCGGACAAGTTCGAGGAGCTTGTCTTCGCGGACCCACAGGCTCTTGGGGTGGGTGTCGAACCAGTCCTTGCCGGCGTGGTGTGCTGGTACGGCTTCGCAGGCGTAGTAGCTGTAGCCGCTGGCGATGCGGCGGGTCTTGCCGTACAGGCGCCGGCCGCACAGCTCGCAGATCACGAACGAGCGCAGTCGGTAGGTGCGGGTCGTCGCCGGGTGGCTGTTGGGCTGATCGCTGGTCCGCGAGCCCTTGTTGCTCTTGCCGATCGGGGTGCCGGCGTCGTACATGGCTTTGGTGGTCAGCGGCTCGTGACGCGGCTTGCTCGACCAGATCCACTCGCTGGGCGGGTTGACCTTGCCCGCGACGCCCCGATCCCGGCGTGGGTTCTTACGCCGGTTGTAGACCATATGTCCGGTGTACTTGGGGTTGGCGAGGACGTCGCGGACCGAGCCCTTGGTCCAGGCGCCGATGGCCCGGCGACCGCGGCCGAGAATGGGCTCCGGCGGCGGATAGCGGTCGGGATCGAGGTTGAGCCGGTCGGCGATCTCGTCGTACGAGAGGCGCTCGACGACCCGCCACCGATAGATCTGTGTCACCACGGGGCCGCGAACCGGGTCACGGACGAGCCGCCGCTTGACCTTCCCAAGGGCGGCCTTGGCCGGCACCGGGTGGCGTTCGACAACGACCTGGTACCCGTACGGGGGTTTGCCGATGTTGAAGCCCTGCTCGGTGTGCTCCATCAGCCCACCCCAGGACTTCTCCAGCATGTCGATCACGTACCACTCGGCGATGGCCTGCTTGACCCGCCGGGTCAGGATCGGCGTCGCGCGTTTGCGGGCGGGTTTCCCGCTCGCCGAGGGTAGCGACTCGGCGCTGATGCCCTCATCCGCCGCGAGCAGCGCCACCCCGGACTGCTCCAGCTCGTACTCGATCTTGGTACCGATGTAGGTGACCCGGGCGAGCCGGTCGACGGACTCGCAGACGACTGCCACGAACCGCCGATCGGGTTGGCGGGCCTCGCCAAGGAGGTCGACGATGCCGCCGTCGCGGGGAACAGACACGTCGAACAACTCGTGCGCGTCGCCGTGACCACGCATGTCCAGGTCGAGTCGGCCGGACTCGACGTCCCAGAAGAACGCCACGATTACGCAGTACGGCGGCAGCGCCTCCCGGCAGCGGGCCAGCTGGCGCGGGATGGACAGGGTCGGATCCTGGCTGTCCTTGTTAGAGACCCGGGCGGCGAACGCGACCGGGACCATGAGCGGTCCAGTGTCGTGGTCCTCGGGCTGGTTGGCGACCGCGACGCCGTGCAAGTAGGACAGCACCTCCTCGGTGCCGCCGGCGAACGGGTCGGCGGCACCGAGGACGTCATCTACGGGCTGTCGGGGTCGGGGTGGTCGGCTAACCATCGCAGAACCTTCCGCATGATCTCGGCTTGACGGCGTCGCAAGGCCTGCCCTTCCGGCCCGTCGAGCTGAACGAACTCTATGTGCACCTCGAACGGCGCATCGTCGTTGTCGCGGCGGGCGGTGGTTCGGCCCTTGGACAAGGCGGCGGCACTGTAGCTTGACTCAGCGCCCTCCGGCCACTCGGTCGTGGCCTCGTTTTCGGCGACTCGCGCGATGTCGCCGGCTCCGGCACGGCGCTGGCGTGCGGGGCTCTGCAGGTCGCCGCTGTCGTTGTGCGGGTCGCGGTCGGTCATGGCGAACCGTTGCGGTGGAAGACGAGCAGGTCGATGTGCAGGACCTGGCGGTCGCGGGTGGCCGCCGCCTCGGTGACCACATGGACGACTTCGGTCTCGGTGGCGTAGTAGAGGAACTGGTCGCCCTCGCCGGGGGCGCTGATGGCCACGATCTGCAGGACGTGGGTGAGCCCGGCCGCCTCGGCGGCACCACGCAACGCGTGCTCGTAGTCGGCGAATGTGGCGTTCGGCTGGGCCGGATCGCTCGACCAGACCGCGGCGATGACGCTAGCGTCCTCGCTCATGATCGGCCGGCACGCGGTCAGGAGGACTCCAACGGCTTCCACAGTGGACGGACCGGTCGGCCGTGGCCAGTGAAGAGTTACCAGACTGGCCGGCGGTCCTAGCTGGTCAGGGCCGGACAGCTCGGCGGGTTCGGTGATGGCCAGGTAGGAGCGGCCGGTCGCGCTGGCCGCGCCGTGCACGTGCGGGTCGCTGTCGAGGTCGGCGACGGTTTCGCCGAGGCTGGTGTAGGTGAGGATGAGTCGCCGCGCCAGGCACGACGCGAATCCCGAACCAGGCTCGGTCGCCGGGCGGCCATCGTCGTGGTCATCGAGCCGCCACACCGTGATCGGGACGAGGCCAGGGACCCGTGGTGGGTCGTCGCGGGTCGCCGCCGGGTCACGGCTCGGGGTGGGGCGCCTGCGTGGTTGGTGCGGGGAACGGTCGAGATGAGTCGTCATGGGGCGGGTGGCCCCCGCGCCCGGCTGGCCGTGTTCGCATCCACTAAATGCCCAACAGCGGCCTCGTTCACCGAGGCGTTTGCAGGCTGTCTACCCAACAGGCCCGACGGCGGACACTGTGTTGGTCGCGCCCGCAATCCTGTTGTCCCGCGTCGCCCGACAGCTCGCGGTGTTGATGGGCCTGCCCGAGGTGTTGACCGGTGCCGTTGGCCAACAACCGCTGACACTGGCCGCGGTGTTGGTGATCGCCATGTCCAACAGCCCGTTTGGACTCCACCCAACAGCCACCGAGGTAGGGCTGTTGGGCGGACAACCGAACCTGATCATGCTCCTCAAGCCGCAAGACCCGGCGCGGAGTTAATGCACGCCGTGGCGGCGCAGGTTGGCGACGCGGGGCCCTCTCGGCCATTCGCCTTCGGCTGCGGCGGCAGCGACCTGGAGGCCAGTGTGGCGGTACTGGCAGATGACCCAGCCGACCATCACGGCGTGGCCGATGATCTGACCCGCCAACAGCACCCAACACATCGCGGACCTGCGCTGTTGGACGAGGGCGGTCGCGAGAGGCGCACGTTGCCTGTTGGCCGCGCAATGCGCTGACCTGCGCCAACAGTCGCAGCCCGGTCGCGGCGTGGACGGCTGTGTTGGGTAGGCGTGCGCGGATGAGGGTCTCGTACCGCGACGGATGCGGTACCAGGCCCTTCTGAGAGGCTCACATGTCCGCTGTGGACTGGCCGTCGTCGCCCCTGGACGCGGCCGACCGCGCCTTCCATCTCCTGGTCCAACCTCCCACCCACGTCGGGTTCGATGGCCGCGGCTTTCCCGGCCTGCCCGACGAGATCCTGCCGCTGGACGGGCTGCGCGACCTGTTGCTGTCACCGGCGAGCAGCGTCGAGGTCCGCGACGCGGTGTGGCGGGAGCTGGTCACCCGGGCTCGCCGCGACGGCCCCGCCTGGGTGGTCGCCACGGTGGGCGTCGCCATGCCCGGTCTGCGGCGGGTCGCCGGCATGCTGGCCACCGGCTGGCACAGCGACGCCGACGACCTGGACGCCGAACTCATCGTCGGGTTCGTCGCCCGGCTGAAGACGATCGACCTGGAAGTGCCCCGGGTCTGCGGCCGGCTCATCGATGCTGGCCTGCGAGCGGCGCGTAAGGCCCGCGACGCCGACTCCGACGCCCAACTCATCCACGCCGACGCAGTGGGACCGATCGCGCCCATCCATCCGTGGGACCACCCGGAGCTGGTGCTGGCCAGGGCGGTCGCCGCCGCGGTCATCGACGCCGACGAAGCCAACCTGATCGCCGCCACCCGGCTGGGCAACACAACGCTGGCCCAAGTCGCTAGCCGGCTCGGTATTCCGGCCAGCACGGCCGGTGGCTGGCGTGCCCGCGCGGAGCAACGCCTGGCAGCGGCGATCGGAGCCGGTGAGCTCGCGTTCGTCCCACTGCGGCCTCGATCGACGCGACGCCAGCGCGCCAACACAGCCACCAACGCCGTCCACGTCCGGCCTGTTGGGCGAGCCAACACCTCCCGGGGCGAGCTTGTTGGGCAGCTGTTGGGTGCCAACAGCGATCCGGAATCGTTGTTGGCCACCCAACAGCGGGCCTTCGGGGGCAAGACATCGGACCGAGACGCGGCCGGTGTCGGCGCCCCCGGGATCGGGGTGGCGCCGGCCTGAGCGGCCGTGTTCGCACCCGACCCTTCACGGCTGGAAGGAGCGCTGCTCCCACGGCCCGCCCCGGTTCCCGGTGGCGCACCTCAACCCACGAATCGCCCCGCACGCCGGGGTGGGAGGTGCCCACCATGTTCCGCCGCACTGTCTTCCGGATCGCCGTCGTCGCTACGGCCGCCCTGGCGGTCCTTTCCGGGGCGGGTCCCGCGTTCGCGGCCGAGCCGCAGATCCTCGCCGCCAACGACCTGCCCACCATCATCACCAACATCACGACCTGGATCGTCGGCCTGCTCATCGGGGTCGCGACCCTGTTCCTCACTATCGGCGGGATCCGCTACCTGGCCGCCGGTGGTGACCCGACCGAGGTCGAGAAGGCCAAATCCGCGCTCAAGTCGGCGCTGGTCGGCTACGCCCTGGCCGTTCTCGCACCGATCCTGCTGGGCGTCGTTCAGGGCTGGATCGGGGGTTAGTCATGGGCGGCTGGCTGGCCGACAAACTCATCGACGCCGTCCTGAGCTGGTTCGCCAAGACCATCCTGGGCGCGCTGAACGCCCTGTGGGATCTGCTGTCGGCCACCGTGTTCGTCAGCCCCGACGTAACCCAGCTGCCCCAGGTCACCGGATTCGCCAGCACGTCGCTGGACATCGTGAATGTCTGCTACGTGCTGGCGTTCCTGTGGGTGGCGATCCTCGTGATGGGCCGCGACAGTATCCAGACCACCTACGGTCCGGGCGAGCTGATCCCGCGCCTGATCATCGGGCTGATCGCGGCGAACTTCGCCATCCCGTTGTGTTCCACCCTCATCCAGCTGGCCAATGCGGTCACGGCCGCGTTGACCAGTCAGGACATCACCGCACCCGGCTCGATGCAGCAGCTGCGGGCCACCACGGGGACTGCGCTTGCCAACCAGACCGGCGCCAGCCCGGCCGGCTTCCTGCTGCTGCTCATCGGCCTGCTCATCGCAGTGCTGGTCGCGATGCTCGTCGTACAGTGGATCATCCGGCTCGGGGTGCTGGTGGTCGCGGTCGGCATCGCCCCTATCGCCCTGGCGTTGCATGGCACACCGCAGACCGAAGGCGCGGCGAAGCTCTGGTGGCGCACCGTCCTCGGCACGCTCGGCACGGTGGTGATGCAGGCCGTCGCCTTGCACACCACCCTTTCGATCTTCCTCAACCCGAACACAAACCTGCCTGTTCTGGGCCTACCCGGCGACCCCGGCGCAGTGATGAACCTGCTGATCGTCGTCTGTCTA
Source organism: Micromonosporaceae bacterium (assembly GCA_035650075.1). Lineage (GTDB taxonomy): Bacteria > Actinomycetota > Actinomycetes > Mycobacteriales > Micromonosporaceae > DASSUC01. Next base: position 5,724 of record DASRII010000332.1, read on the forward strand.
CTGTGGGGAGTCCTCAAGATTCCCGGTCTGATGCGCCGCTACATCACGCAGAACCGGCCCGGCACGATGGGCATGATCCTGCGGGTGGTGCTGGTGCAGCAGATCAGCCGCGGCCTGTCCCGCGCGTTCAGCGCCGGCCGTGGCGCCCGCGTCGTGCCGATGGCCCGCGGCGGTGCTCGCGGTGCGTCCCGCACCGCATCCGGTTGGCCAACCCGTTAGGAGCCCTGATCACCATGCGTACCACCGACCCGGACACCGCCCCTAAGGCGCGCATCCCCGCCGACGTCGACACACCTGACAAGATCGTCTATGGGCTGACCGCCCGGCAACTGGCCATCCTCGCCGTCGCCGGCCTTGCCGTCTACGGCCTGTTCAAGACTGTTGGGCCGCTGCTGCCGCAACCGGTGCTCATCGCCGTCCTCATCCCCATCGTGGGGGCGGCGGTGGTGATGGCCCTAGGACGCCGCGACGGCCTATCGATGGACCAGTGGCTGCTGGCAGCCATCCGCCACAGCCGCGACCCGAAACGGCTCGCACCGACGCCACCCGGCCGAGCAGAGCCGCTGCCGGCGTGGGCGCCCACGGTCGCCTCGCCGGTGGCGCAGATGCCGTTGCTGCGGCTGCCATCCCGGGCGATCGCCGAGTCCGGGATCATAGACACCGGCACCCGTGCCGTGGCCCTGGTCGCCTGCACCACGGTCAACATTGGCCTGCGCACTGGCGAGGAACAGTCGGCCCTGATCGGGGCGTACGGACGGTGGCTTAACAGTCTGGCCGCTCCGGTACAGATTGTCATCTCCGCCCAGCGGGTGGACCTATCCAGCCACGCCCAACGCATCGCCGACACCGCGGACACAATCGGCAACCCGGCGCTGGCCGAGGCCGCGCACGACTACGCCTCCTTCCTCGACGACCTCGCGGCACGCCGGGATCCGTTGTGGCGCACGGTCACCGTCGCGGTCACCGCCACCGGCGAGAAGGGCCGCGACATCGAGGTCCTGCGCCGCGCCGACCACGCGGCCTCCGCCCTGTCCGCGCTCGGCGCACAGACCGCCGTGCTGGACGGGGACCGCGCCACCGCCGTGCTGACCTGTGCAGTCGATCCGTACATCCCCGCCGACGTCACCTGGCCCCGAGCCAGGCCCGACGCCGTCATCACCGGACCCGGAGCCGTCACATGAAGCTACTCAAGACCAGACGAACGCAGCACACGATCACGCCGAGCCAGGCCGAGCAGGCCGGGCTCGCCGCTGTCGTCGGCCCGGCCGCGGTCGAGCACACCCCCCGCCACGTCAAGGTCGGCGACGGCTACGCCGCGACCCTCATCGTCACCGGCTACCCAGCCGAGGTCGGCGGCGCCTGGCTCGACCCGCTGCTGGCTTGGCCCGGACGCCTCGATGTGGTCATGTACATCGACCCGCTCGCTCCCCAGGTCGCCGCCGCTCGCTTGCGCAAGCAGCGGGCCCGTTTGGAGTCCAACCGGCGCACCGACGCGGAGAAGGGCCGCCTGTCCGACCCGATCACCGAGGCGGCCGCCGACGACGCCGCCGAACTCGCCGACCGGATCGCCCGGGGCCAGTCCAAACTGTTCCGGGTCGGGCTGTACCTGTGCGTGCACGCACCGACCCTCGACGAGCTGGCCGAGGCGGTGGCACACGTCCGCGCGACCGCCGCCTCCGTCCTGCTCGATACGCAGCCGGCGACCTGGCGGCAACTGCAAGGCTGGATCGCCACCCTGCCGCTCGCATCTGACGGGTTGGGGATGCGGCGGGTCATGGACACCGACGCCATTGCCACCGCGTTTCCCCTCGCCTCCGCCGACCTTCCCGCCCCACTTCCGGGTGAGGCGGGACCGGCCGGCGGGATGCTGTACGGCCTCAACCCCGACTCCAACGGCGTCGTGTGGTGGGACCGGTGGTCGCAGCACAACGCCAACAGTGTCGTGCTCGCCCGATCCGGCGCCGGCAAGTCGTACTTCGTCAAGCTCGAAGTCCTCCGCTCGCTGGCCGACGGCATCCACGTCGCGGTGATCGACCCCGACAACGAGTACATCCGCCTCACCGAAGCAGTCGGCGGCGTCACCATCGCCCTGGGCGTCGGCGGCGTTCGGCTGAACCCTCTCGACATTCCGCTCGGCGACCGCCGCCCGCAGGCGCGCACCTACCGGGCCTTGTTCCTGCACACGCTGATCTCAGTGCTGTTGGGGCAGCAGCCGCCACCGTCGGAGCGGGCCGCGTTGGACAAGGCCATCAACGCCGCATACGACCAGGCGGGCATCTCCAACGACCCGGCCACCTGGCGTCGACAGGCGCCGCTGCTGCGCGATGTGGCCGACTGCCTGGCCGGACAGCACACCGAGGCCGCCGACACCCTCGCCGCGCGGCTGACCCCGTGGACCACCGGCTCGTTCAAGGAGCTGTTCGACGGCCCCACCACGACCGTCCCGGCCGGGCAGATGGTGGCCTGGTCCACCCGGCAGCTCGCCGACGAGCTACGCGCGCCCGGCATGCTGCTCGCGCTCGACGCGATCTGGCGCGACGTCGATGCACCTGCGGTGTGGTCGACCAACCCGCCCCGCCGGCTGGTCTTCGTCGACGAAGCCTGGACCCTGCTCCGCGACGGAGAGGGCGCGAAGTTCCTGTCCCGCCTGGCCAAGTCCGCCCGCAAGCGCCGCGCCGGGCTAGCGGTCATCACCCAGGACGTGGGTGACCTGCTCGGCTCGGACCTCGGTCAGGTCGTCATCGCCAACGCGGCCACCCAGATCCTGCTGCGGCAAGCACCGCAGGCCGTGGACGTGGTCTCCGACGTGTTCGGCCTGACCGCCGGCGAAGCCCGGCTGCTGCTCGGCGCACGCCGCGGCGAAGGTCTGCTCCTGTCGGGGACCCACCGGGTCAGCTTCCAGGCCGTGGCCTCCAAGAAGGAACACCGGCTCTGCATCGGCGATCTGGAGCTCGCTGACGAGGACTGACCTCACAGGTCAGCCTCGCCCTCCTCGTCGAGCACCGTATCCCATCACCCCACGCGAGAGGAGGGCCGGCACACGCCATCGGGCGTGTGCCGGCCCTCCTTCTCGTGTCTTCGCAGAAGGACACCACATGATCGTTCGCGCTACTGTCCTTTTTGGACCCCAGCTGACACCATCGCTGACGCCGCTGGCCCGTGCGGATCTGCCCGGCCCGTCGCAGTGGCTGTCCGACACCATCCCGACCGCGATCGCCTGGTGTATGCACCGGCCTTGGTTGGCCATCGTCGCCGCCACGGTCCTGATCGTCTCCCAGGCGGTGCAGGCTGCGGTGGCCCGGCGCCGCCAGCGGGCGATGGTCCGCCACGCGACCCTGGTCACCATCACCCCGCCGCCGGAGGTGGACCCGGCCGGTGTGACGGCGTTCTGGGCCACGATGGCCGAGATCCTGTCAGCCGGGTGGCGGCGCCGGCAGTGCGACGGCCGGTCCCACATCGCTATGGAGTACCGGTGGGCCGGTCGGCGGCTGTCCATCACGGTGTGGGTACCCGGGACTCTGCAGACCGGCCCGATCCAGGCCGCCGTACGCGGCG
>DASRII010000333.1:0-3236 GCA_035650075.1 Micromonosporaceae bacterium
CCGACCTGCTCGCCACGTTGCACGCCGACCGCCGGCTGGACGGCTGGCTGCGCCTGGTACCGCGAACACTGGCGTACGCCGAGGCCGACGGGTACGGGTACTGGGTGGAAGAGGCCCTGCCAGGCCTGCCGGTGACGGCGCCGATGCTGCGCCATCCCCACGAACGGGCAGTGCTCGACGCGGCGGTCTGCCTCATCGACGAGTTTCACACCCGTACCAGCCAACGCCAGGCCCTGGACGACGCCACGGTGCGCACGTGGGTCGAACGGCCCTCGAGCCGCCTCGAACGCGGGTTGGCCGGTCTGGCCAACCGAGACCGGTACGCCGACGCGTTGGACCGTATCCGCGCCGAGCTACTGGGCGCGCTGACCGGTCGCACCACCAGTACCTGTTGGATCCACGGCGATTTCTGGCCCGGCAATCTGCTCGCCGCCGGGACCGCGGTGACCGGCGTCGTGGACTGGGACCAGGCTGGCGCTTGCCAGTTGCCGCTGCACGACCTGCTCCACATGCACCTGTTCGCCCGGCGACTGACGACCGGTGCCGAGCTCGGCGACCTGGTCATCGACGCGGTGCACCGGGGGCTCGCCGACACGGTCGGCGTACCCGCCGGCCGGGTCACCGGGTGGCTGCGCGGCATCCCGGATCGGCCGGCCGTCCTCCTGTACTGGCTTCGGCACGTCTCGTTGTTCATCGACTCGGAGGGTCATGGTGACAACCCCCGCTGGCTGCGCGGCAACGTCGAGCGCGTCCTCGCACGAGCCTGACCGCACGCACGAACCGTCGGCTTCGGTCGTCATCTGTGCCTACACCGATGTGCGCTGGCCGCAGATCGTCCGGGCGGTCGACTCGGTACTGACGCAACAGCGCGTGACCGACGAACTGATCCTCGTCGTCGACCACGAGGAGGCGCTGCGCGATCGCGCGCGGGCGGCATTCGTCGGCGTGACGGTTGTCGCCAGCACCGGCCCGCGCGGCCTGTCCGGCGCCCGTAACACCGGCGTGGAGCTCGCCAGTAACGACGTGGTGGTGTTCTTGGACGATGACGCCGAGGCCGAGCCCGACTGGCTCTGCCGGCTGCTGCGGCACTACCGCGACCCGGACGTGCTCGCGGTCGGTGGCCGGGCCGTGCCGGCGTGGGAAGGGTCGCGACCGCGCTGGTTCCCGCCCGAATTCGACTGGGTCGTAGGCTGCAACTTCACGGGGCAGCCGACGCACGTCTCGCCGGTGCGAAACGTCATCGGCTGCAACATGTCCTTCCGGCGCGACGCGCTGATCCGGACCGGCGGATTCAACCCGGCGCTCGGCCGCGTCGGGACCGTCCCGGTCGGGTGCGAGGAGACCGAGCTGTGCATACGGCTACGGCATCTGCATCCGGACTGCGCGATCCTCTACGACCCGCAGGCCGTCGTACGCCACGTGGTTACCGCGGGCCGCGCCACCTGGCGGTACTTCCGGCGGCGCTGCGTATCGGAGGGCCGGTCGAAGGCCGTCGTCGCCCGGCTCGCGGGCCGCGAAGCCGCGCTGTCCGCCGAACGTGAGTACACGCGGCGGACGCTTCCCGCCGCGCTATGGCGTGAGCTGCGAGCAAGCGTTACCGGCAAGCCGGTTGGGTTGCTCCGGGCCGGTGCGATCGTCGCAGGCCTCGCGCTCGCCGCCAGCAGCTACGTGTTGACGTTCGGCCGGCGTACGACACGCACTGGCGTGGGCGATGCGGCGTTGGGGGGCGGCGGGCGACCAGAGCCGGTACGGATTCTCACCGTCGATCTGGCGGACGACGTTCCGGCGGTCTCCGACACCGGACGGACCGGTGGCGGCCGGTACGGCAGCGCCTTGATTCTGGTCCGCTTGCACGGTCAGCCCCTCGGCGTGCTGCGCGCCGATCTGCCGCCCGGTGGTCTGCCGGCGCGAGCGCATGGCGCGTTGATCGAACGGGAGTTGGCGCCAGCAATCGAAGAACACCTGCGGCGTGACGGCGCCGCGGCCACGTACCGAGCGCGCCATCGGGACCAAGCGCCGTTCGTCACCGTGGTCGTGCCGACCAGCGGTCGGCAATCCCTGCTGCGACGCACGCTCGACGGGCTCGGTGCCCTGGACTACCCACGCTACGAGGTCGTCGTCGTGGACAACGTGCCGACCCGGACGGACACCGCCGCGTTGGTCGCCGAACGGGCGGAGCGGGACGAGCGCCGGTTTTCCGTGCGGTACACCGCGGAGCCGCGCCAAGGGGTCACCCACGCGCGCAACCGAGGCCTCGCCGAGGCCCGAGGCGAGATCGTCGCGTTCGCGGATGACGACGTGCTGGTCGACCGGCGCTGGCTGTGGGCACTCGTCGACGGCTTCACCGACGAAAGCGTGGCCGCGGTGACCGGCTGCATCCTGCCCAGCGAGCTGGAGACACCCGCCCAGGTGTGGGTGGAACAGTACGGTGGCTTCGGCAAGGGGAGCGCACGCCGCCGGTTCGACGCCGCCGGCTACGACGTGCTGGACGCCGGGCAGGTCACCCGGGTACCGGTCGCGGCCGGCTCGCTCTACCCGTACCTGCCCGGAACCTACGGCTCGGGGGCGAACATGGCGTTCCGCACGGCGATCCTGCGCCGGCTCGGCGGGTTCGACCCCCTACTCGGCTCGCCAACCGCGGTCCGCGCCGGCGAGGACATCGACGTCCTGCTACGGCTGGTTCTCGCCGGCCACACGCTGGTGTACGAGCCGGCCGCGATCGTGTGGCACGCGCACAAGCGGGACCTGCCGGCGTTGCGTCGCACGATGTACCACTACGGCATGGGACTCAGTGCCGTGACAGCCAAGTCACTGTGGTCCGACCGGGTCCACCGGCGTGACCTGTTGCGGCGGCTGCCCCGCGGTATCGTCCACGCGCTGAACCCGCACTCGGCGAAGAACGCCGGCCGCCAGCGTGGATATCCGGTATCCCTGGTGGCGCTCGAGCTCTGCGGCATGGCGCTCGGGCCGGCGTACTACGCCCGGGCGGCATGGGCGGCGGCGAGGCGCGAGCGTCGGACCGCTGTGGCAGCCGAGGAAGGAGCCGGCAGTTGAGCCCGATTCCCGTGCTCTGCTACCACAGCGTCAGCGACGAACGCATCGACGGAACATCCCGCTGGTCGGTCTCGCCGGGGGACTTCGACGAGCAGATGGCGTTACTCGCGCAGCAGGGACGCACGTCGATGACGGTCAGCCGGTACGCCGAGCTGCTGCGCCGCGCCGCGCCGATGCCACCG
>DASRII010000334.1:0-3878 GCA_035650075.1 Micromonosporaceae bacterium
CGGGCCGCGGGGTTCGCGGTCGCTTTGGCCGAACTGGACGCCGCGGCGGCCCGAGCCCTGCTCGGCCCGAGCCAGCACGAGCAGTTGGCGCGCCAGGTGGCCGAGCTGACTCACAGCCGGTCCGCGGTGATCGCGGCGACCGACGCCGAGCGCCGCCGGATCGAACGCGACCTGCATGACGGCGCCCAGCAACGGCTGGTGTCACTCGCGATGAAACTCGGCCTTACCCGAACGACAATGACCGACGTACCGGAGTCCGTACGCGATGCGATCGCCGAGGCACATGAGGAGGCGAAGATCGCCCTCGTCGAGTTGCGTAGCTTCGTGCGCGGGCTGCATCCGCCGGTTCTGGAGGATCGCGGGCTGGATGCCGCGTTGTCCGGGCTCTGCACCATGGCACCGATTCCGGTGCGGCTGCGGGTACGAGTGCCCCAACGCTGTCCACCGGTAGTGGAGGCGGTTGCCTACTTCGTAGTGGCTGAAGCGTTGACGAACGTGGCCAGGCATGCCCGGGCCGAGCGCGCCGAGGTGGTTGTCGAGCAGCTGGCGCATAGGCTGCATATCGTGGTCAGCGACGACGGCCGCGGCGGCGCTCGACCCGGTGCCGGCACCGGCCTGGTGGGCCTGGCGCAACGGGTAGCCGCCGTGGATGGCACGTTGAGCATCGAAAGCCCCACCGGTGGCCCGACCCGCATCACCGTGGACCTGCCGTGCGCGTCGTGATCGCCGAAGACTCCGTGCTGCTTCGGGCCGGACTCACGACACTGCTCGAGGCGTCCGGGATCGCCGTAGTAGCTGCGGTGCCGGACGCCGAGACGTTGCTGCGCTCGGTCGCACAACACCGGCCCGACCTGACCATTGTGGACGTACGGATGGCGCCGACCTACCGGGACGAGGGCGTGAAGGCGGCCCTTGTCCTGCGCCAACAGTGGCCGGAGATCGGCGTGCTGCTGCTGTCTCAGTACGTGGAGGAGCGGTACGCCACCGAGCTGCTCTCCACCTCGACCAGCGGCATCGGGTACCTGCTCAAGGACCGGGTCGCCGACGTCGCAGAGTTCCTCGACGCGTTGCGCCGGGTCGCCGCCGGCGGCACCGCACTTGACCCGGAGGTGGTCGCGCAGCTGCTGCAGCGACGCCAGGATCCCTTGTTCCGGCTCACCCCCCGGGAACTGGACGTACTGCGACTCATGGCCGAGGGCCGCTCCAACCAGGGCGTCGCGGCCAGCCTGAACATCAGCCCGAGCGCGGTGGAGAAGCACGTCAACAACATCTTCACCAAACTCGACTTGCCGCCCACCGAAGTCGACCATCGCCGGGTACTCGCGGTCCTCCGCTACCTCGACGGCTGAGCATCTCCCATCCGTCCGTGGCGCTGCGCGGTGGGGCGCTCGCAGGCCCGCGTGATGCAACCAACTGGACAAGTAATGTGTCTAGGGAGGCGGAGGTCCGCGATGGCCGATGCCGACATGACGCTGTTCGACGAGTTCGTCGTGGACCGGATCGCATCCCTGTACCGCTACGCCCTCGTGCTGACGGGCAACCGTCACGACGCGGAGGACCTGGTTCAGGAGGCCTTGGTTCGGACCGGTCTAGCCTGGCGGTCGGTACGCCGTAAGGACTCACCTGAGCGGTACGTGCGCACGGTCATGGCCCGCCTCATGGTGAACCGGTGGCGGCGTCCGCGCCGCGAGCGGCTCATGGCGGACGTGCCGGACCGCGGTGTCGAGGACGCGGAGCTGGCCCGCGTATCGGACGATGCCGTGCTGGACGCCGCAATCAACGCGCTGCCGCCCGGCATGCGGGCCGTGCTGGTACTCCGGTACGTCGACCAGCTCAGCGAGGCCGAGACGGCCGCGGTGCTGGGTTGTCGGCCGGGGACCGTCAAGAGCCAAGCCGCGCGCGGCCTGGCCAAGCTGCGGGTGATGCTCGAGCGGGAGGAGCCGACATGGACGAGTTGACGGCACGGGTCGCCGAACGGCTCGAGCTCCGCGGCCTCGACGGCGCTCCTCCGGCCGGCCTCGCCGACCGGGTCATCAATGTGATGCGGACGAGGCGCCGACGGAGGCGCCGCGGTGCCGTGCTGGCCGCCGCGCTGGCTGTCGCCGTGGTGGCCGTTCCGGCGAGCGTGCTAGGGCGCGGTGCGGCTCCACTGGAGCCAACGCAGACCCCACCGGTGACCGCCACGGGTGGTCCACCGGGTCCACCGCTCGTCGCGCCGCGCGCTCCCGAGGCCCTCGACCAGGTGGTCGACCGCTCCTCGGCTCTGACGCTTCCGGTCGAGTTCGATGTGGACGGACAGCTGCTGCTGTTCCGCGCCGAGGCGCTCGGGGCGGGCGGGATCGTCCTGGGCGGTACCGGATTCGACGCCGATCCGTTCCGTGACACCGATCGCCGGATATGGATCGGCCTCCCCGCCACGGGCGGGAGGGTTCCGTTGACGGGGCCTGCGGACGCGTGGGGGCATGCGGCCGGCGGTACCGTGCTGGCCTGGCTCGAGCACCGCGACGAGCAGCACGACTACCAGCTCATGTGCGCTCAGCTCGGCAGCGGTCGGCCGCCTGTTCAAGTCACCCGGGGCGGTGTGCAGAAGTACGAACAGCCCGTCCACACCGACGGCGACACGATCGCGTGGGTGGACGAGGAGAACGCCGCCTGGGTCGTCACCGGCTGCACGGGGACGCCCCGGCGCCTCCCGGTCGACGGGCCGGTGGTCGCATTCGCCTACCCGGAAGCGTTCGTCGTTGACCTGCGCAGCGGTGACCTGCGCGTGGTCGACGTGACGACCAACGCGTCCGCGCCAGTCGCCGGCGTCCCCGCCGGCATCTGGAACGGCGACTTCACGTACTTCGCGGCGAGTCGGGAGCTGCTTGCCTGGGTGAGCAACCGAACTCTGATGGTCCTGCACCGGCGTACCGGCCGCGTCTACAGGAGCACCTCGAAGCTGCCGGTCAGCAACGGCGCCGCCGGTGACCGCATCACGCTGACAGCCGGGGATCGCCTCGTCGTGTACACCTGCCGGCCGATGGAGGGCAGCCCCGAGACAAGCGTCGCGGTGGTGTACGACGCCGCCACCGATCGCGAGGTGCTGCTCGCCTCGGAGGCGTACACCGCGGGTGAGCGGCTCCTGTGGCGCGAGGGACCGGACTACGTCCTAGCGACCGTGCGCCCCTAGCGGGCGCCAGCCCGGCAGCGGGTCTTCGCCGACGCGTCCGTCCTCGGCCTCGCGGGTCAGGTCGGCGTGCCCCGTTTGCTGCCGTATTCCTCGATCAGTTCGCAAGGCCAGGGCGACGCGCGTCAAGGCAGTATGTACCTTTGCGAACTGACGAGATGAGGAGGAGACAGGTGACTACTGGTGGCTTCTCGTCGAAACGGCTGGCTCGGGTGCGAGAGCTGCTCGATCGTCACGTCGACTCCGGCTTCGTCCCGGGTGCGTTGGCCATCCTCGCCCGCCACGGCGACGTGCACATCGAAGCAACGGGCAACCTCGCGTTCGAGGGCGCCGGATCGAAGACGCCGATGGCAGCCGACACGATCTGCCGCTTGGGCTCGATGAGCAAACCGATCGTCGCCGCGTGTGCGATGACGCTCGTCGAGGACTGCACCCTGCGCCTCGACGACCCGGTCGACGACCTCCTCCCGGAGCTGGCGAACATGACCGTGCTCGCCGATCCCGACGGGCCACTGGAAGACACCGTCCCGGCGAACCGCCCGATAACGCTGCGGGATCTGCTGACCTACACCCTCGGCACCGGCATGGTCCCTGCCGAGCCGGGAACGGTCCCGATCTCGGACGCGCTGGGTGCACTCGGCAGGCCCGCCCCGGACGAATGGATGCGCCGGCTCGGCAAGCTGCCGCTCGTCCACCAACCGGGTGAGCG
>DASRII010000335.1:0-14894 GCA_035650075.1 Micromonosporaceae bacterium
TCGGCGCCGTGCTGACCCGGGTCACCGGGCAGAGCTGGGCCGATCTGCTCACCGAACGCCTGCTGGCGCCGCTCGGGATGCGTCGGACCACGTACGAGCCCACCGAGCCGTACGCCCGCGGCTACGTCGTCCACCCCTGGCACGGCACGCTGCGGGAGGAACCGCGGCACGACGCGAAGGCGATGGCGCCGGCGGGACAACTCTGGTCCACAGTGGAGGATCTGGCCCGGTGGGCGGCCTTCCTCACCGACCCGGACCCGTCCCTGCTCGCCCCGCGCACGGTCGCCGAGATGTGCGCCCCGGTCGTGCTGAGCGACCTGGAGTCGTGGACCGCCGGCCACGGGCTGGGCGTCGAGCTGTGGCGCCGTGGCGATCGCGTCTACATCGGACACACCGGCTCGATGCCCGGCTACCTCGCCGTGCTCGCGGTGCACCGCGCGTCCCGCACCGGCGTGGTCGCCTTCGCCAACGCGTACACCCTGTACGGCACGACGATCGCGGAGTTCGGCCAGGACCTGCTGACGACCGTGCTGGACCGCGAGCCCGCGCCGGCCGTGCCCTGGCGCCCCGCCGCTTCGCCGCCACCGGCCGAGGTTGCACCGCTGTGCGGTGACTGGTGGTGGATGGGTCGCCGCTTCGCCGCGAGCTGGGACGGCGAGCTGGTGGTCACGCCACTGACCAGGCCCGGTCCGCCGTGGCGGTTCGTCCCCGAGGGCCGGGACCGCTGGCGCGGCGTCTCGGGCATGAACGACGGGGAGATTCTCCGGGTACGTCGCGACGCCGGGGACGCGATCGTGGCCCTGGACATCGCCACGTTCCTGTTCACCCGGCAGCCGTGATGAAGTCGATCAACCGTTCGACCGCGTTGACGAGCGGCGTCTCCACGTCGTGGTACGTCCGGACGCCGGCGAGCACCCGGCGCCACATGTCGGCCGGGTCGGCCACGCCCAGCGCTTCGCAGACACCCTCCTTCCACGGCCGCCCCGGCGGTACCTCGGGCCACGCGGCGATACCGAGGCGGGCCGGCTTGACCGCCTGCCAGATGTCCACATAGGGGTGTCCGGTGACGAGCACATGTTCTCTGGGTAGGGCCGCGATGATCCGGCTCTCCTTCGAGCCCGGTACGAGGTGGTCGACCAGCACGCCCAGCCGGCGCGTCGGGCCGGGGCCGAACGCGGCCACGGCGGCCGGCAGCGCGTCGATGCCGTCGAGCGGTTCGACGACCACGCCTTCGACCCGCAGGTCGTCGCCCCAGATCCGCTCGACCAGCGTGGCGTCGTGGATGCCCTCCACCCAGATCCGGCTGGCCCGGGCGACCCGCGCCCGCATGCCGTCGACCGCGGTCGAGCCGGACGCGGTCCGTCGCCGCTGGGGCGCGATCGGGCTGGCCGGCCGCCGCAGCGTCACGACCTCACCGTCGAGCAGGAACGCCGCCGGGAGCAGGGGGAAGTGCCGCCGCCGGTCGTGCCGGTCCGCCAGCACCACGGCACCGGCCTCGAAGCCCACCACCGCACCGCAGAAACCCGACTCGGCGTCCTCCACCACGAGGTCCAGTTCGGCCTCGACCTCGGGCACCGAATAGCGCGCCATTCGAAGCACGCTATGCCGCCGATCCAGCCACGATCGCGCAGGCTCGCCGGAGGGAAGACATCCGCCCTGGTCAGCACGTACCCTTGCGGGCATGTCCCCCGTAGTAGGCGCCGCGACACAGGCAGTACGCCGGTCGACGCGCTTCGTCGCGTGGGTTCGCGCGTGGCGCGCGGGGCTGGTGCCGTACGACCTGGCCGCCGAAGAGATCGAGGCCGACGAGGAGCACGTGGCCGTCGACGCGCCCGGCACCTGGACCGACATCCCGTTGCGCGACGCGCTGTCGGCTCTCTCGAAATTGCACCCCGACGAGATCCGGCTCGTGCTACCGGCACCCGGGGACCCGCGCGGCCTGCCGGGCCCGGGCACCCCGTTCACGGGTGCCGCGCTGATGGCCGGGGAGGGTGTGCTGGCGGGGCCGTACGGGCTCGTGCCGGAGGTCCGGACGCACACGTCGGGCTCTGGCGACGTGTTCATCACGGTGGGCTGGCAGTTCTTCCCGGTACCGGGAGCGGCTGGGGCGCGTACCCACGAAGCCACCCCGGCCGAGGCAGAGAGCGACCTGTCGGCGGCCCTGGCGGACGCGACGGCGGCCTTGGTCCGCCTCGACGTCGCCCAGTGGCGGCCCGAGCTGGCCAGCGCGCTGTCGGCGCTGCGGCGCCGGGACGACGGCGGTGAGCTGCCGCCCGGCTACGACCTGCGGGCGCGCCGGCTGTTCGCCCGGGCGAACCTGCTAGACCGCGTGCTGGCGCTGGCCGAACAGGTGGCACCCGGTGGCGCGGTCAACCTGCTCGAGGCCCAGCGCCGCGACGAGGCCCTGCGCCCGCTGCTGAGCGCCTGCCGGCGCGCCCTGGTAGCGGCCTGCAACGCCCCGCTGATCTAATTTCCCCCACTCCGTCACGACGTGTTCGCCCCGCGCCGGCGGGGTGCGGGACAGCAGTAGTTCACGCAGGAGTTCCAGACGTCGAGGCTGCCGAGCCGATGTTGCGGGCCAGTGTCGTTCAGGCGTTCCTGGACGAGGCGGCGGACCATCGCCACGAACCGCGGGTCGGTGCCGGGGGTCGCGGCGCGGGCGTACGCCATACCGAGCCGCTTGGCGGTCGCGGCCGCCTCGGTGTCGAGGTCCCAGACCACTTCGAGGTGGTCCGACACGAACCCGATCGGACTGGCGATGACACCGGTAACACCGGTGTCCGCCAAGGTGTGCAGGTGGTCGTTGACGTCCGGTTCGAGCCACGGGATCCGGGGCGGTCCCGAGCGGCTCTGCCAGACCAGGTCCCACGCCAGGTCCGGCGCGGCCGCCGCGGCGACCAGGCTCGCGGTCTCCCGCAGCTGTGCCTCGTACCGCCCGCCGTCCGGACCAGCGGTCTGCGCCATCGACAGCGGTATCGAGTGGGCGGTGAACACCAACCGGGTGGTCTCGGCCGGCTGGTCCACTGTGGACCTCGCGGCTCGGACGGCGTCGGCGAGCGGCTCGATCAGCCCCGGGTCGTCGTGGTAGTGCCGGATCTTGTCCACCACCGGCGCGTCGGGTCCCAGGGCCGCGCGGGCGGTGGCGATGTCCTCGAGGTACTGCCGGCAGGACGAGTACGAGCCGTACGGGCTCGTCACCAACGCGATCGCCCGGCGTACGCCGTCCGCCCGCATCCGCCGCATCGTGTCCGCGAGCAGCGGGTGCCAGTTCCGGTTGCCCCAGTAGATCGGCAGGACCACGCCGTGCGCGGTGAAGTCGTTGGCGAGCGCGGCGAGCAACTGCCGGCACTGCTCGTTGATCGGCGAGACGCCACCGAAGCTGCGGTAGTGCTCGGCGACCTCGGCCAACCGTTCGGGAGGTACGCCCCGCCCGCGCGTGACGTTGGCCAGGAACGACGTCACGTCCTCCGGCCGCTCCGGCCCGCCGAACGAGACGAGCAGAAACGCGTCATAGCTGACCATCTTCATGCTCCGACCGCGTGGAATCCTCCGTCGACGTGCACGATCTCACCGGTGGTAGCCGGGAACCAGTCGGACAGTAGCGCGCATACGGCCCGCCCGGCAGGCTCGTGGTTGGTCAGGTCCCAGCCGAGCGGCGCCCGCTGCGTCCACATCTCCTCGAACTGCTCGAAGCCCGGGATCGACTTGGCGGCCATCGTCCGCAGTGGACCGGCGGCGACGAGGTTGACCCGGATGCCCTCCGGGCCGAGGTAGCGGGCCAGGTACCGGCAGGTCGACTCGAGCGTCGCCTTCGACACGCCCATCCAGTCGTACACCGGCCAGGCCTGGCGGGCGTTGTCGAAATCCATACCCACGACCGCACCGCCGCGGGACAGCAGCGGCTGGCACGCCACGGCCAGGGACTTGAACGAGTACGCCCCGACATGCAGCGCGGTAGCCACGTCCTCCCACGGCGCGCTGAGGAAACCGCCACCGAGGCAGCTCTGCGGCGCGAACGCGATCGAGTGCACCACGCCGTCGAGCCCGTCGACCTGCTCATGGACCCGGTCGGCCAGCCCGGCCAGGTGCTCCGGGTTGGTCACGTCGAGCTCGATGACCGGGCCGACCGGCTTCGGCAGCCGCTGCACGATGCGCTCGACGAGCGACAGCCGTCCGTACCCGGTGACGACCACCTCGGCGCCCTCCTCCTGGGCGATCTTCGCGGCCGAGAACGCGATCGACTGGTCCGTGATGATGCCCGCGACGAGTAGCCGCTTACCGGTGAGTAGCCCTGCCATAGTTCCCCTTTCAGTGCCCCATGCCGAGGCCGCCATCCACCGGGATGACCGCACCGGAGATGTACCCGGCGCTGTCGCCGGCAAGCCAGGTCACGGCGGCGGCGACCTCGTCGAGGTTGGCGAACCGGCCGGCCGGTATCGCGGCCAGGATCTCCGCGTGCCGCTTGTCACCCAGCGCCGCCGTCATGTCGGTGGCGACGAAGCCGGGTGCCACCACGTTCGCCGTGATGTTGCGGCCACCGAACTCCCGGGTGATCGACCGGGCGAGGCCGACCAGCCCCGCCTTGCTGGCCGCGTAGTTCGCCTGGCCGGCGCCGCCGTACAGCCCCACGACCGACGAAATGAAGATCATCCGTCCCCACTTGGCGCGCAGCATCTTTCCCGAAGCGCGCTTGGCGCACCGCCAGGCACCGGTCAAATTGGTGTCGATGACGCGGCCGAACTGCTCCTCGGACATGCGCAGCAGCAAGGTGTCGTCGGTGATACCGGCGTTGGCGACGAGCACCTCGACCGCGCCCAGCTCGGCCTCGATCGTGGTGAACGCGGCTTCCACAGCCGCCGGATCGGTGATGTCACACGTGACGCCGAACAGGTCGGGCGGTGCGCCGGTGCCCCGATGGGTCACCGCCACTCGATCACCCTGCTTGGCGAATGCTTCCGCGATGGCGCGGCCGATCCCCCGGTTTCCGCCGGTCACCAGTACGGTGCGGGCCATCCTCGCGGTCTCCTCTGTTTAGGCGAATACGCTGCGCAAGGAGACTAACGTCTCGACCTTTCCGGGGTACGATGACGCTCGGTATCTGGGTCCCGGGCGGAAGGCATAGCCCGGACAGGTCTGTGGCGCCGGACTCGGGAGGTGATCGCTGTGCGAGATAGCGATCCTCCTAGTCGTGGCCTTCCTTCTGCCTAGCGTCCTGCCTCTTCTGCTGGCACTGCTCAGCTGAACAACACCGCGCCTGTTGCCGCGCGCTCCTACCACAGACCCGTCATGCCTCGGGAGCCGTCGATGAGCCGCTTCGCCGCCCCCCTCGGTTTCACCCTCGCCGCCGTCTGGGTGGTCGTTGTCTTCCTTCTCGTAAGCAGTACGCACTGACGCCTTCCAATGGCATCCTCGTCTTACGCGAGCCGTGGGGAGGGCGCGTGAGGCAAGGGGTCGACCTGCCGGGCTACGAGGTCCTCGGCGTGCTCGGCGTCGGCGGACAGGCCGCGGTCTACCGCGCCCGCCAGCAGAGCATGGCTGGCCGCGAGGTAGCGGTGAAGGTCTACGACCGCGCGCTGCTCGGCGAGCGGGACCGCCGCCGGTTCAGCCGCGAGGTGCGCGCCTCCGCCTCGCTGTCCGGACACCGGCACGTGATCCAGGTGTACGACTCCGGCCTGCTGCCCAGCGGCCAGCCGTACCTGGCGATGGAGCTGTGCACCGGTGGTTCCCTGTCGACCCGGCTGCGCGAGCGCGGCCCGATCCCCGACAGCGAGGTGGCCGCGATCGGCGCGAAGATCGCGAGCGCGCTCGCCACCGCACACCGGGCCGGCGTGCTGCACCGCGACGTCAAGCCGGGCAACATCCTGTCGACCCGGGACGGCGAGCCGGTGCTGACCGACTTCGGGATCGCCGTGGTGGTCACCCCGGGCGCGGAACAGTCGGCGACATTGGGCCTGCTGACGCCCGCGTACGCCGCACCCGAGCTGTTCCACGGCAGCGAGCCCACGGACGCCAGCGACATCTACTCCCTCGGTGCCACGCTGTACGCGTTGCTGATCGGCCGTCCGGTGCGCTGGCCGCCCGACCGCGAGCCGAGCCTGGCCGAGCTGTTCAACATCCACAACGACCCGCTGCCGGACCTGCCCGGCGTGGCCCCGTCGCTGATCGGCGTGCTGCGCCGGTGCATGGCGTTCAACCCCGCCAAGCGGTACACCTCAGCCGGGGAGCTGTCGTGGGCCTTGAACGAGGTCTCGACCGCCCTGCGAACCGGGTCGAGCCGTCGCGTCAAACCCCCGGACACGCCGCCGGACGGGGTACCGCCCCGCCGCGGGCATCAGCCGATCCCGGAGCAGGCCGGGCCGACCCGGGTAGAACCGGTGGCGGACAACACCGCCCAGCTCGTCAACCGCAACGGCTGGCGGGAGCGGATCGACGCCCGCCGACCGGTCGGGGTCACCCCGACCACGCGCGAGCTGACCGGCGATGTGGTGGTCGCGCTGTCGCTGGTCATCGGGCTCGGCGTGTGGGGCTTCGGTACGCGTGGCCCGGCCGCCGGTTTCGGGCTGATCGCGGCCGCGCTGACGATGCTGGCACTGGCCGCGTCCGGCCGGCTCTACGCGGCGATCGCGGCCTACGCCGGTACCCTCGCCGTGGCGTTCTGGGCCGCCAGCGGGCGCTCGGGTGCGCAACCCATCGCGTGGCTGATCACCGCGATCGCGATCGCGTTCGCCGCCGTCGTGGTGTACGACGTCCGCGCCCTGCGCCGCAACAGCAAACGGGCGCTGGCGCAACCGTTGTGGCACGGGCGGCCCAGCGACCGGCCGCTGCTCGGCGCCCTGGCGCACATCCCGTCGGCGCGGTTCTTCCGGCTGCCCTACCCGGCCGTCCAGTTCGCGGTCGTGGCCGGCGACCGGATCGCGTTGCTGCGCTGGGCCGCCTGGCCGTCCCGGCGGTACACCGTGCACGGCGACCGGGTGCACGTCGGCGAGCACGCGTTCGAACCGGGCAACCGGGAGCTGGCCGGGCTCGCCGAGGAGCTGCGCCGGCAGCGGGAGCTGCTCGGCACGGCCACCGTGCGGGCGTTCCTCGTGGTCCGCTCCACTGAGGACCATGGCGACGCCGGACAACCGCCCAACATCGACGCTCCGGTCGACGCCGATGTGGCCGTGCTACCCGAAGAGCTGGCCGAGCCGGTGATCGGCGAGTTCCTGGCCGAGCGGCCGTACGACCTCGTCGCCCCGCTGATCGACCACCTGACGATGGTGGTGGCTAAGGCAAGCGGGACGTCCACAAGAGACTGAGCCCGGCCGCGGCGAGCGCGAACAGCAGGCCGACGCCGGTGTACCACTGCGTCACCTCGCGCGGCGCCGTCTTGTGCCCGATCGAGCTGCCCATGTCCTCGTACACCCGCTTGAGCTCGGCGGCCGACGCGGCCTCGTAGAAGAAGCCGCTGGTCGTCTCCGCGAGCTGGGCCAGGGACAGCCGGTCGACCGGTACCCGTTGCAGCTGCCCGCCGATCTCGACCACGCCCTCGTCGGTGCCGAACGCGATCGTCGAGACGGGCACGTTCGCCTCCGACGCGGCCGACGCGGCCTCCTCGACCGACCTGCCGAACGTGCGGTAGCCGTCGGACAGCAGCAGGATCCGCGCCGGCGGCGGCCCGGTGACGCCGTCCGCGGGGACCGTGCGGATCGCGTCCAGCGCGGTGAACACCGCCTCGCCGGTGGCGGTCGCCTCGGCCAGTTGCAGGCTGTCGATGGCCTGCCGGACCGCGTCGCGGTCCTTCGACGGGGACACGACGACGTTCGCCGACTTGGCGAACGACACCAGACCGAGGTTGTACGACTCCGGTAGCTGCGTAACGAACTGCTTCGCCGCTTCCTGCGCCGCGGACAGCCGGTTCGGCGCGACGTCGGTGGCCTGCATCGACAGCGACACGTCGATCGCGAGGATGACGGTCGCGCGCTCGAGCGGTACCTTCGTGTCGACCGCGGGCCTGGCCATCGCCGTGGCCAGCGCCAACATGGCGAGCAGCAACGCGCCCGCGGACAGATGCCGCCGCCAGCCGAGCCCCTTGGGCGCGATCACGCGCAGCATGTCGACGTTGGTGAAGCGCATCGCGTACTGCCGCCGGTGCCACTGCCGCCAGACGTAGACCGCGGCCACGGCGAGCACCGGTATCGCCGCCAGCAGCCACCACGGTTGCAGGAACCTGATCATCTTGTTGTCCCCCGGGTCCGGGCGTGCCGTTGCGCCGCCACAAAACGCACGATGTCGAGCAGCCAGTCGGTGTCGGTACGCAACCGCAGGTGGGCCGCCCCCGCCCCGCGCAGCGCGTCGGCGATCGCGGTCCGCTGAGCGGTGGCCGCGGCGGCGTACCGGGCCCGCAGCTTCGGGTCCGCCGTCTGCACCTCGTGCGTCGCGCCGGTCTCCGGGTCGACGAGCGTGAGCACGCCCACGTTCGGCAGCGCCAGCTCCACCGGATCCACGATCTCGATCGCGAGCACGTCGTGCCGTACGGCGAGCTTGCGTACCGGCCGCGCCCAACTAGCCGGCGGCGCGAGGAAGTCCGAGATGATCGTGGCGAGCCCGCGCCGCCGGGGCGGCCGGTTGAGCTTGTCCACCAACGCACCCAGGTCGGCCCGGCCGGGCCGGGTCGGGGTCTTCGCGATCGCGAGCAGCAGCCCTTGGGCGTCCTTGCGGCCGGGCCGAGCGGGCAACCTGGTCAGGTGTCCTTGGCCGGTACCGACGATGGCGCCGACCCGGTTGCCCCCGCGCACGGTCAGGTGCGCCACCGCCGCGGCGCCGGCGATCGCCAGATCCCGCTTGAGGTACCGGGCGGTACCGAACTCCAGGCTCGCCGACAGGTCGACGGCCAGCCACGTCTCCAGCTCCCGGTCGGCCACCGTCCGCCGAACGTGCGCCACGGTCGTCCGCGCGGTCACCGGCCAGTCCATGCGCCGCACGTCGTCGCCCGGCCGGTACTCCCGCGACTCCCCCGGCTCGCTGCCCGGTCCCGGCAACAGACCGAGGTAGTCCCCCTGCAGCAACCCGTCCAACTTCCTGGTGATCAGCAGTTGCAGCCGCCCGAGCACCAGTTCGGCTCGGGCTGTGTCAAGTGCGACTGGACCTGGGTTCATGCCGGGCGGGACAAGCCGGGCCAGGCCGCACCAGGTGGGGCGGCCGGCGACTGCGGAGCCGCGTTCTGCCTCGGTGCGACCGTGGGCAGCGGCACGGTCGACAGCACGCGGCCGATGATGTGGTCGGCCGGTACGTCGTCGGCGAGCGCGTCGTACGACAGCACGAGTCGGTGGCGCAGGATGTCCGGCGCGATGTCCTGCACGTCCTGCGGCAGCGCGTAGTCCCGGCCGCGCAGCAGCGACAGTGCCCGGGCCGCCCGGACCAGGCCCAGCGATGCCCGCGGGCTCGCGCCGTACTGGATCAGCTGCGCGACATCGGTCATCCCGTGGTCGCCGGGCGTCCGGGTCGCCAGCACCAGCCGGACCGCGTAGTCGACGAGCGCGTTGTGCACGAACACCTGGTCCGCCTTGTGCTGCAGCGCGACGAGGTCGGCGGGGGTGAAGACGGCCGCGGGCTCCGGCGGGTTGACGCCCATCCGGTAGACGATCTCGCGTTCCTCGACATCTGTCGGGTACCCGACAGTGATCTTCATGAGGAACCTGTCCCGCTGGGCCTCTGGCAGGGGGTAGACACCCTCCTGCTCGATCGGGTTCTGGGTGGCCATGACCAGGAACGGATGCGGTACCGGGAACGTCTCCCCGCCGATCGACACCTGCTGCTCGGCCATCACCTCGAGCAGCGCGGACTGGACCTTGGCGGGCGCCCGGTTGATCTCGTCGGCAAGCAGGAAGTTGACGAACACCGGACCCAGCTCTACGTCGAACTTCTCGCTCGACTGGCGGTAGATCCGGGTGCCGACGATGTCGGCCGGCACCAGGTCCGGGGTGAACTGCACCCGGGCGAACGTGCCGCCGACCACCGTGGCGAGCGTCTCCACGGCGAGGGTCTTGGCCACGCCCGGTACGCCCTCCAGCAGGCAGTGGCCCCGGGCGAGCAGCGCCACGAACATCCGCTCGATGAGCCGGTCCTGGCCGACGATCACGCGCTTGACCTCGAACAACGCACGCTCGAGCAGGCTCGCGTCCTGCGCCGGCGTGGTCGCCGGACCGTCGGGTGCCTGGTCCGCGGGCGTCTGAGTCGGCTGGGCCACCGTTCCTCCACAGCGGGTATTCGGGTAACGCGACTTTTCGGGTACGACACCTAGCCTCGCATGTCATCGCGAGGTGCGACGATCAGCTTGCCGGAATCGACCGAATGGGCACACCGCTGGGGTAGACACCAGGGGCCTGGGCGTGTGTACGATCGATCCGTCGCCGGGCGGCTTCCCCCGTGGCCGCCCGGCGCTTTTGTCTGTCTAGGGTCAACTCTGTGGATGGCCCGCTGATCTGCTCGCGCAAAGGGTGTCGCAAACCCGCCCGGTGGGCGCTGAGGTGGAACAACCCCAAGCTGCACGCCCCCGACCGGCGCAAGGTCTGGCTCGCCTGCGACGACCACCGGGAAGATCTCGCGAACTTCCTCTCCGCCCGCGGCTTCCTGCGCGAGGTGGACCCGGTTGAGTGATCGCATACTGTGGAGTTTGTGACGACGCCGAGTGCCCTGGAGCCGTGGCCGGACACCGTGCAATGGCGGTCGGTCTCCCGCCGGCTCATCTGGGTCGAGGAGCTGCAGCTGCTGACCGGGGTGGCGATGTCGCTGGTCGGCTGTTTGATCGCATGGTTGATCTTCCAGGACAGCTGGGTGCCGGGGACGATCGCCGCGGTCGTGCTGGCCTACGCCGTCATCCGCGCCGTCGTCATCGTGCGCTACGTGCGCTCCTGGGGGTACGCCGAACGCGAGCGTGACCTGCTCGTACGGCACGGCCGGCTGATCCGCCGGCTGTCGATCGTGCCGTACGCCCGGATGCAGTTCGTCGACGTCACCGCCGGTCCGCTGGAGCGGGCGTTCAACCTCGCCACCGTCCAGCTGCACACGGCCGCGGCGGCGAGCGACGCCCGGGTACCGGGTCTCGAACCCGGGGAAGCGGCCCGCTTACGGGACCGGCTGGCTTCGCTGGGCGAGGACCGCGCGGAGGGGCTGTGACGGAGACGGCTGTCGTAGCCGAGCCGCGGCGCAGGTTGCATCCGCTGAGCCCGGTACTGCGCAGCGCCAAGCTGCTCGCCCTCATGATCGCGGCGATCTCCTGGCAGGGGTACTCCCAGCTCGGTACCGTCGGCTGGCTCGGCCTCGTCGTCGTGCTGCTGCTCGGGGCGCTCGCGCTGTCGGTGGTGAGCTGGTGGTTCACCGGCTATCACGTGGTCGGCCGGGAGCTGCGGGTGTACGAGGGCCTGCTCTGGCGGCGCACTCGGACCATCCCGCTGGAGCGGCTGCAGGCGATCGACGTGGTACGCCCGCCGCTGGCCAAGCTCGCGGGGCTCGCCGAGCTGAGCCTGCAGGTGGTGGGCGCCGGCCGGGCCGAGGCACCGCTGGCGTACCTGCCCATGACCGACGCCGTGGCGCTGCGCGACCGGCTGCTCCGGCTGTCGAACCGCACCCCCGAAGACGCACCGGCCGCCCCCGCCGAACCCGCCCCACGGCTCATGCACGCGGTCGCCAACCCCGACGTGGTGGTCAGCCAGCTCTTGACGCCACAGGTCTGGTTCCTTCCGTTCGGCCTGGTGTTCGTGGCGCTGCAGTTCCTCAACGACCGTCCAGGGTGGACGTTCGTCGGTGTCGCCAGCGTGATCACCGCGTTCATCGGGGTGCTGCAGCACCCGGTACGCCGGGTCCTGCAGGACTGGAACTTCCAGGTCGCGATGGCGTCGAACGGCCTGCGGCTGCGCGGCGGCCTGCTGGAGACGCGCATCCAGTCGGTGGCGCCGCATCGGGTGCAGGCGATCGGCGTCACCTGGCCGTTGCTCTGGCGCCCGAAGCGATGGCTGCGGAGCCGGATCGACATCGCCGGGTACGGCCCGCAGCAGGAGGGCCAGACCGCCGCGGTGAGCCGGCTGCTACCGGTCGGCGACTTCGAGACCGCCCGCCGGTTGATCGGCGAGGTGCTGCCCGGGGTGGACGTGGGCGCGCTGCCGTTCGTCCCGGCTCCGCCGCGTGCCCGTTGGGTCGCGCCGATCGGCCAGCCCGTGCTCGGCGCCGCCCTCACCGAGCACGTCTTCGCCACGACCTCCGGTCGGCTGACCCGGCAACTGGTCGTCGTGCCGTATGCCCGCATCCAGAGCGTCCGGGTCGTCCAGGGTCCGCTGCAGCGCCGGCTGGGGCTGGCGACGGTATACGTCGACACCGCCGGTGCGCTGCACGGCGTTGCGGAGCACCGGGACGTCGCCGAGGCGTGGGTGCTCGCCGCGGAGCTCGCCGAGCGGGGCCGGGCCGCGCGCACCGTCCATCCCTAGTGGACGGTCAGCTCACGGCGGCGAGCGTCTGCTCGAGCTGGCGCAGGTGTGCCACGTCGTGGCCGGCCATGGTCTCGGTCAGGACCCGGAAGCTCATCGGTCCGCGTTCCTCGTGGACGCCCACCCGATCCCACGACGGTTCCGGCGTCTGCCGGATGAGCGCGAGGTTGGCGGTACGCAGAGCCGCGAACGCGTCCAGCAGGTCGCCGAACGGCGGCTTCGCCAGCGTGGCCCAGGCATCCTGGTCGTAGCCGGCCAGCCGCGGCTCGTCCTGGGCCAGGATCGCGCGGGCGCGGAACGAGTAGGCGATCTCCGAGTCCCACAGGTGGCCCAGCACCCCGGCGGCCGACCACTCCCCCGGCTCCGGAGGCCGGGTCAGCGTCGCGTCGGGCAGTCCACCGGCCAACTCCCGTACCCGCGACGCGGTTGCCTCCAGCACGGCCAGCGGGTCCTGCCCACCGAGCAGCGCCAGCAGTTCGGCCTGGTATCCCTGCGGGTCCCCGACCGGGTCGGCGACGACGATCCGCTCTTCCATCACACCTCCATCAACCACGGATGGCCCGGGTGGACCATCTCGAGTGCGTCGGCCAGCCAGCGCCGCCGCGCGGCGTCCAACAACGGGAGGACGCCGGCCAGGTCCGCCCGGTCCTTGGCCCGGTCGCCCTTGGCCTTGAACAACAGAACCAGCTCCGGTACGAGATAAGGGATGCCGGCCGCGTCCCGCGAGATGATTTTCGGGTACGGCAGCCGGATGCGCTCGTCCCGCCGGCAGATCCAGGTGTCACCGTCGTGTGGTTCGCGGAACACGTCGAACCGCCACTTGCCGGTCGCCGTCTCCCAGGCCCAGGTCTGGTGACCCGCCTGTGTCTCGGCGTCGAACGGCACCATCACCCCGCCGCCCGGTACGAAGAACTCGCAATCGGGGAAGCGCTCGGCGACCTCGGTGAAGCGGTCGGCCGGTACCGCGATCTCCAAGTCCTCGTGGTCGCGTGTCTGACAGCCGCGGAACAGGTCGAGCGCCCAGCCGGCGGCGACGTACCACGGTACGGTCAGGCCGGCCATCCGCTGCGCCAGCGCGGTTGGATGCCAGGCGTCCCACGCGTCGAGGTTCACCTCCACGCGGTGACGGTAGCGTCGCGACCGTGATCCGACCATGACGTTTCCCTGATACGGGCGCCGACCCTGGCGGGCATGGACGGGCTGGTGCGCCGGATCCGCGAGTCGGTGATCGGCGACGACGTGGCGCTGCCCGGCCCCTTCGGGCCGCGGCGGCTGACCTACGCCGACCACACCGCCTCCGGCCGGTCGCTGTCGTTCATCGAGGACCAGCTCCGCGACGAGGTACTGCCGTGGTACGCCAACACGCACAGCGAGTCCTCGGCCACCGGACGCCGAACCACCGCACTGCGCGAGGAGGCCCGCCGGATCGTCCGCGACGCGGTCGGTGCCGACGACGACCACGCGGTCATCTTCACGGGTTCGGGCACGACCGGCGCCATCGACAAGTTCCTGCGCATCATGGGCCTGGCCGTACCGTCCGGTGTGGACGGTCGGCGGCCGGTGGTGTTCGTCGGGCCGTACGAGCACCACTCCAACGAGCTGCTGTGGCGCGAGTCGGCCGCCGAGGTCGTACGGATCGACGCGCTCGACACGGGCCACATCGACCCGGAGCACCTCGCGCGGGAGCTGGCCCGGTACGCCGACCGGCCGCTGCGCATCGGCTCGTTCTCCGCCGCCTCCAACGTCACCGGTCTGATCAGCGACACCGCGGGCATCTCGGCGCTGCTGCACGCCTACGGCGCCCTCGCCTGCTGGGACTATGCCGCCGCCGGCCCGCACCTGCCGATCACCATGCGGGACAAGGACGCCGTGTTCCTGTCGCCGCACAAGTTTCCCGGCGGACCCGGTACCCCGGGCGTCCTCGCGGTCCGCCGGGACCTGCTGCGCAACCGCGTGCCGACGGTGCCCGGCGGCGGGACGATCAGCTACGTCCACCCCGGTGCGCGGTACTACGTCGACGACCCGGCACACCGCGAGGAGGGCGGCACGCCCGCCATCGTGGAGTCGATCCGGGCCGGGCTGGTGTTCGGGCTGGCGCAGGCCGTCGGGCCTGATATCGTCCGCGCGCGGGAGGCCGAGATGGTGAGGCGGGCCATCGCGTCGTGGCGCACGAACCCGGCCATCGAGATCCTCGGCGACCCGGACGCGGACCGCCTGCCTATCGTGTCGTTCGTCGCGCGTACCGCGAACGGCGGGCGGCTGCACCACAACTTCGTGGTGGCCGTGCTCGACGACCTGTTCGGCATCCAGAGCCGGGGCGGCTGTTCGTGCGCCGGGCCGTACGGCCACCGCCTGCTCGGCATCGACACCGACCGGGCCGAGGACTTCGCCGCCGCCGCGGTGGCCGGCTGGTTCGGCATCAAGCCCGGCTGG
>DASRII010000336.1:0-57356 GCA_035650075.1 Micromonosporaceae bacterium
TTGCCGGGTTCCGATTCCCGCCCGAGGTGATCGTGGTCGCCAACCTGGGCCGCGTCCTCGACGGTGTAGTGCAGGTCCGGGATGCCGGCCCGCAGGGCCCGCACGAACACCTTGAACTGGTCTCGGGTCAGGGTTCGACCGGGGCTGCCGTTCGGGGCGAACTGGTGGTCGATGATCTCCGGCGCGACGAGCTGGTCGGTCGCGTCCAGGTGGCCCTTGGTGAAAACTTCGTCGAAGAGCCGGGTGAATGCCTCGATACTCATGATCGCTCCTGGTTGGCCGGGGCGTCGGGTGGCTAGAACCACCGGCGCACGCGGGACTGGTAGTCGGTGTAGGTCTGGCCGAATCGCCGGGTGAGGTACTGCTCTTCGGGGCGGATGACCAAGTGGCGCACGGCAACGATCACGAGCGGCCAGAGCGCCAGCGGCCACCAGGAACCGAACAGCAGCGCCAGGCCGAGGTAGGCGATGGCCAGGCCGGTGTACATCGGGTTGCGGGACAGCCGGTAGGCGCCGCCGGTGAGCAGGGTGGTGACCGGGTGGTGGGGCACGATCGTGGTGCGGTGCCGGATCACGGCGGCGACACCGGCGAGGGCCAACGCCAGCCCGAGCACCGCGGCCACCGTCCCGGCGACCACGGTGGCGGGACGCCCGCCGAGCGGGAGCGCGACCACGCCGTTGATCGCCATGCCGCCGGCCAGACCGGCGGCGTGGTACAGCGGCGGCGGTATGAAGATCACTCGAGCGCCCTGCGGTGCTTGTGCGTCGGTCGACATCGCCACTCCTTAGGTAGAGTTCAACTCTAACTAATAGAGCACTACACTCAGGCGGTGGCTGTCAAGAGGCGGTACGAGTCGGCACATCGACAGCAGCAGGCCCGGCAGACCCGCCGGGCGATCCTGGACGCGGCCGCGGCCCTGTTCGTCGAGCCCGGCTACGCGGCCACTCCGCTGACCGCCATCGCGGCCGGGGCGGGGGTCGCGATCCAGACGGTGTACAAGGTCTTCGGCAGCAAGCAGGCGCTGCTCTCGGCGCTGGTCGACGTCACAGTGGCCGGCGACGACGAGCCCGTGGCGCTGCCCGACCGTCCGTTCGTCGCCGAGATCCGAGCACTGACCGACGCTCGGGCGATGCTCGACCGCTACGCCCGGCACCTCGTCGACATCCACGTCCGGCAGGCCCAGGTGATGCTCGCCCTGGCCGCCGCCGCGACCGCCGATCCCGAGGCCGCGGCGATCTGGCGCAAGAACCTCGACGATCGCCGCACTGGCATGACGATGTTCGCCGCCGACCTCGCCTCGACCGGTCAGCTGCGGCCGGAGCACACCGTCGACACCGCGGCGGACGTGCTGTGGCTGGCGATGGACGTGCGCAACTACGACTGGCTCGTGCGCCAACGCCGCTGGCCGCACGAGCGCTTCCAGCGCTGGTACGTCGACACCGTCGCCGCGGCGCTCCTCACACCGGACGGCTGTGATGGCGGCGGCGGGACTCTTCGATCTCGGCCTCGGCCTCGGCGCGGCCGACCCACGTAGCGCCCTCGACACTCGCCCCGGGCTCGAGATCCTTGTACACCTCGAAGAAGTGCTGGATCTCCAGCTGGTCGAACTTGGCGATGTCCCCGATGTCCTGCAGGTGCGCCAGCCGGGGATCGCGGGCCGGTACGCAGAGCACCTTGTCGTCGCCGCCCTTCTCGTCCCGCATCCGGAACATGCCGATCGCCCGGCACAGGATCAGGCAGCCGGGAAACGTGGGTTCCTGGACGAGTACGAGGGCGTCGAGTGGATCACCGTCCTCCCCGAGGGTGTCCTCGACGAAGCCGTAGTCGGCCGGGTACTGCGTCGCGGTGAAGAGCGTCCGGTCGAGCCGGATCCGGCCGGTATCATGATCCATTTCGTACTTGTTGCGATGCCCTTTCGGGATCTCGACCGTGACGTCGAAATGCATGTTGTCTAGTCTCGCCTAGGCGGAGCAGTGACAGCGGGCGGAGGCGGCAAGTGGGGGGGCACGGTTCACCGTACGGGGGCGGCGGCTACTGGCATGACCCCGAAAACACCCAACCCATCCCACCCGCCTACCCCAACTACCAGCCGTACCAGCAGCCATATCAGCCCCAGTACCCGGGACCACAGAAGCCACGGCGCCGTACCGGGCTGGTCGTCGCGACCGTCGTCGGCCTCGTGCTCGTACTCACCCTGGCCGCCCTCGTGGTGGTGCGCCCAGGCCCGATCGGGGACTGGCTCGACCTCGCGACCGCGAGCCCATCGGCGGGTGCCGAGCCGAGCGCCGGACCGCCGTCGCCGGTGCTGGACGCCGCGTCGGCGGACGCGCCCCTGCCCAGCGCCGCCGAGGTCGCGGCCGTTCTCGACCCGCTGCTGCGCGACCAGAGACTCGGCAGTCACGTCACCGCGTCGGTCGTGGACGCGGCGACCGGCAGTTCGCTCTACGCCAAGGATCCAGACGCCGCGACGACTCCCGCGTCCACGATCAAGTTGCTGACCGCGGTGACGGTGCTCACAGCTCGCGGTTCGGGTTACCGCATCCCGACCATCGCGGTAGCCGGTGCCAAGCCGGGTGAAGTGGTGCTCGTCGGCGGCGGGGACCCGACCCTGGCGGCCGGCGCGACCGGTACCTATCCGGGCGCGGCACGCCTCGACGAGCTGGCCAAGCAGGTCCGGCAGGCGCTCGGCGGTACCGCGCCGACGAAGGTGATTTTCGACTCGTCCCTGTTCAGCGGTCCGGTCTACGGCCCGGGGTGGGACGACGACATCCCCACGGGCGGGTTCGTCAGCCCGATCACCGCGTTGATGACCGACGGCGCCCGGATCAATCCGAAGATCGTCAAGGGCGCTCAGCGGTACACCCAGCCGGACCTCGCGGCCGCCCGAGCCTTCGCCAAGGCACTCGGCCTGCCCGCGACGGCGGTCGTCAAGGGCAAGGCCCCGCCAAAGCCCGAGACGACGGCGACGGCGACGCCGACACCGAGCGCCGAACCCGGCAGGGAACTCGGCCGCGTCGAGTCTCCGGCGCTGCACCGGCTGGTCGAGATGATGCTGCTGGACAGCGACAACGTGATCGCCGAGTCGCTCGCCCGGCACGTGGCGCTGGCGAAGTCCCAGCCGGGGTCGTACGCCGGAGCCTCGGTGGCGATGCGGACCGTGCTGGGTGAACTGGGTCTGCCCGCGGCGGAGGCCGTCATCGCCGATGGCAGCGGCCTGTCCCGTACCGATCGGGTGACGCCCTCGCTGCTCACGGACCTGCTCGCGCTCGCGACGCGGCCGGACCGGCCGGATCTGCACGGCCTGTTCGCGGGCCTGCCGGTGGCCGGCTACTCCGGGACGCTGCGGGAGCGGTACCGCAGCCCGAGCCCCGACCCCGCGGCCGGCATCGTGCGGGCGAAGACCGGCACCCTGCGCGGGGTCTCCGGGATCTCCGGCATCGCGGTGACCCGGGACGGCCGCCTGCTCACGTTCGCGTTTCTGGCCGACGCCGTGTCCGCCAGCGGCGGTACCGCGGCCCAGGAGGCCCTGGATCGGGCCGCGTCCGCGCTCGCAACGGGGTTATAGGGGCGCGGGGCGGGTACGGTCGGACCATGGCGCAGTTCGTGGACTGGGACCTGGCCGCCGCGACGGCCGGCGCTCTCGGCAAGACCGGCCCGAAAGTGACCTACGACGAGGCCGCCGAGGTCGTCGCGGACCTCAAACGGCGTACCGACGAGGCGGCCGGCCACGTCCTCGACTTCACCGGCCTCGAGTCGCAGGTGACCCATCCGGCCGTACGGGTGGTGGATCGCCGCGACTGGGCCGCGGTCAACATCGACGGTCTGAAGCAGGTCATCACACCGCTCGTCGACCGGCTCACCGGCGACCGGCAGCCCGGCCAGCTCGTCGAGGCCGTCGGCTCCCGGCTCACCGGTGTCCAGGCCGGCACGGTGCTGGCGTACCTGTCCGGCAAGGTGCTCGGCCAGTACGAGGTCTTCTCGTCCGATCCCGGTCAGCTCCTGCTGGTCGCGCCGAACATCGTCGAGGCCGAGCGCAAGCTGCGCGCCGACCCGGCCGACTTCCGGCTGTGGGTTTGCCTGCACGAGGTCACCCACCGCACGCAGTTCACCGCGGTGCCGTGGCTGCGCGGCCACTTCCTCGGCGAGGTTCAGGCGTTCGTGGACGCCTCGCACGTCGGCGATCACTTCATCGATCGGGTCCGTCGCGGCATCGCCGCGCTCTCCGACGCGGTGCGCAACCCCGATAGCCGGGCGAGCGTGCTGGACATCGTGCAGACGCCCGGCCAGAAGGCGGTACTCGACCGGTTGACCGCGGTGATGACCCTGCTCGAGGGCCACGCCGAGTTCGTGATGGACGGCGTGGGTCCGGAGGTGATCCCGAGCGTCGAGGAGATCCGGGCCAACTTCAACCGCCGCCGCGAGGGCGCCAACCCGCTGGAGAAGGCGCTGCGCAAGGTGCTCGGCATCGACGTGAAGATGCGGCAGTACGCCGAGGGCCGCAAGTTCGTTCACGGCATCGTCGAACGCGTCGGCATGGAGGGCTTCAACGCGATCTGGGAGTCGCCGCTGACCCTGCCGCGGGTGTCCGAGCTGAGCGACCCGGACGCGTGGGTGACCCGCGTGCACGGAGGGACGGCCTGAGTCGGTGGGCGTGCTCGACCCGTCGGTCGCCGCCGTCCGCACCGCGGTCAAGAAGATCCTGTCCGGGTACGGGGACGGCACGCGCGTGCTCGTCGCCTGCTCCGGCGGGGCGGACTCGCTGGCGCTCGCGGCGGCGACCGCCTTCGTGGCCCCCCGGCTCGGCCTGCTGCCCGGTCTGGTCACCGTCGACCACCAGTTGCAGCCGGGTTCCGCCGAGCGGGCCGCCGCGGTTGCCGAGTGGGCCCGGCAGGCCGGCTTCGACCCGGTCGATGTGTCCACTGTGGAGACCGGAGGCGAGGGCGGGCCGGAGGCGGCCGCCAGAACCGCGCGGTACGCCGCACTCGTAGCCGCCGCCCACGCGCACGGGGCACCGGCGGTCCTACTCGGACATACCCGGGACGACCAGGCCGAGACCGTCATGCTGGCCCTGGCCCGGGGGGCCGGACCGCGCGGGCTGGCCGGAATGCCGGAGCGCCGGGACGTGGCCGGGGTGGCGCTGCTGCGCCCGCTGCTCGACGTATCCCGGGCGCAGACCGCCGACGCGTGTGCGGCCCTCAGCCTGGAGGCCTGGACCGACCCGCACAACGCGGACCCGGCGTACGCCCGGGCGCGGGTACGGACGACCGCGCTGCCGGCGCTCACCGGAGCGCTCGGCGACGACGTCGTGGACAACCTCGCCCGCACGGCGCGGCTACTCGCGACCGACACGAAGTACCTCGACGCGCTCGCGGCATCTGCACTTGTCGATGCACGAGCACCCGACGGCGGGCTACGCGTGGCCGCACTACGCGAATTGCCATCCGCCCTGCGTACCCGGGTCCTGCACGCTTGGGCCCTGGAATGCGGTGCGCCCGGCACGGACCTCGCATTCACACACATCGAAGCCCTCGAGGCTCTGGTCACAGCGTGGCGGGGTCAGGGCCCGGTACACCTGCCTGGTGGCATCCGCGTGGCCCGGTCCGGCGGCTCGAGTGGACAGGCGGCGCTGAGCAAGGTCAAATGAGCGGGTGGGCCACCCTTCAGCCGGTACCGATCGCAAGCCCGTCTTCTACCCTCGCGGTGTCGTCGCGACCAGCCAGCCGCTCGCGGCCAGCGCCGGGCTCGCGGTTCTGCGCCGTGGTGGCAACGCCGTCGACGCGGCCGTCGCTACCGCCATCGCGCTGACCGTCGTACAGCCCGGGTCCAACGACATCGGCGGTGACCTGTTCGCGATCGTGTGGGACGGATCCCGGTTGCACGGGTTGAATGGCTCCGGCCGGTCGCCGGCCGCGCTCACCCTGGCCGAAGTGCTCCAGCGGGCCGAGCCGCCGACCGCGGTCCACGGGGGAGCGCAGGGGACCGCCGCCCGGGTGATGCCCGCGGCCGGCTGGCTGCCGGTGACCGTGCCCGGTGCCCCGGCCGGCTGGCGGGACCTGCATGCCCGGTTCGGCGCGCTGCCGTTCGCCGATCTGTTCACCGACGCTATCGCGTACGCCGAACACGGCTACCCGGTCTCGCCGATGGTGGCCCGCGGTTGGCAGCGGGCCGTCGACCGGTACCACGAGTTGGCGGAGCCCGGCATCGCCGAATGGTCACGAGTGTATACAGTGGACGATGGTCGCGCGCCCCGGGCCGGTCAGCGGTTCCGCAATCCCGGCGCGGCGCGGACCCTGCGACTGATCGCGGACTCGAAGGCCGAGGAGTTCTACCACGGCGGTATCGCCCAGGCGTTGGCCGCGTTCGCGAAGCAGACCAGTGGCCTGCTCACCGCCGACGACCTCGCGGCGCACTCGTCGACCTGGGTCGAGCCGCTGTCGGCGAACTACCGCGGGCACGAGGTATGGGAGCTGCCGCCCAACGGGCAGGGGATCGCCGCGCTCCTGGCGCTGAACATCCTCGACGGGCTCGACCTGGGAGCTACGGAACACGAACTGCATCTCGCGATCGAGGCGATGAAGCTCGGCTTCGCCGACGCGCACGCGTACGTCGCCGATCCAGAGCAGGTCGACGTGCCCACCGCGGCCCTGCTCGACCCCGGGTACGCCGCGACCCGGCGTGCGCTGATCGGCGAGGAGGCGTCGATCCCGCGGCCGGGTGACCCGGCCCGCGGCGGGACGGTGTACCTCTGCGCCGCCGACGCCGACGGCATGATGGTCAGCCTCATCCAGTCCAACTACATGGGCTTCGGGTCGTACGTCGTGCTTCCGGAGTACGGCTTCGGCCTGCAGAACCGCGGGGCCGGGTTCTCGCTCGACGCTGGCCACCCGAATGCCGTGGCCCCCCGCAAGCGCCCGTTCCACACCATCATCCCGGCGTTCCTCACCCGCGGCGGCGAACCGGTCGGCCCGTTCGGCGTCATGGGCGGCCACATGCAACCCCAGGGGCACGTGCAGGTGATGCTGTCCACTGTGGATCACGATCTCGACCCGCAGACCGCGCTCGGCCGCCCGCGCTGGTACTGGCACACCGGCCGCACGGTCCACGTCGAGCCGGACCTCGATGGTGTCGAGGGCCTGCGCCGCCGGGGCCACGAGGTCGTGGTGACCCAGGAATCGAGCATGTTCGGGTACGGACAAGCCATTTGGCGCCTGCCGGACGGCGGCTACGTGGCCGGTTCGGAGCCTCGGGCCGACGGCTTGGCCGTCGGGTTCTGATCTCTCAACCGGATCTACTCAACCGAACGTCCAGACCCTTCGGGGCGATCTGCATTAATCCACTCGAGCCGCAGGCGTTGCTGCCTGGCTATTGACCCATGGCCATGCAAGGATGCTGCGACCCTGCGTGTTGCTCCGTGCCCGCTGGGTTGGGTCTCGTCCGCGTGCGACCCGCGCACGAGCACCGCGCAATGCGGCGCGGAGGCCCTTCGAGAGGGGGAGGGATGAGATCCAGTAAGTGGACCCGGGCGGTGCTGGCCGGCGTCCTCGTACCGCCGTTGGTTATGGCGGTCACGAGCGCGTCGCCGGCTGCTGCCCAAGCTCCCGGCTCGCTCAGCGTCCGTCAGCAGCTCACCCCGGCAGACCGGGTGGTAGCGGAGAAGGCGCCGTCGAGCCGGCTCGCACAGACCGACAAGACATTGCTCGGCCGCACCGATGCCACGCCCGTGCAAGTGGTGATCAAGTTCGACTACGACTCGATCGCCGCTTACCAGGGAGGCGTGCGGGGACTGGCACCGACCAGTCCATCGGTGACCGGCCGTGCGCTGTCCGGGGCGGCTGTCGAAAAGCAGTACGACTCCTATGTGGTCGGGCGTGAAAACGGGATCGTCGCGGAACTCCAGCGGCGAGCGCCCACCATGAAGGTGACGCACCGGCTGCGTACGGTGTACGGCGGTATCGCCGCCACCGTGCCGGCCAACAAGATCGCTGACCTGCTCACGGTCAAGGGCGTGGTCGCTGTGCAGCGCGACGCGTTGCGCAAGCCCCTGACCGACTCGAGCCCGAGCTTCATCGGGGCGGGCTCGGTGTACCCGCAGCTCGGCGGCAAGCCGAACGCCGGCAAGGGGATGATCTTCGGGGTGCTCGACACCGGCGCCTGGCCGGAGCACCCGTCATTCGCCGATCAGGGCAACCTGCCGCCCCCACCAGGGCCGGCCAGGGTCTGCAACTTCGGCGACAACCCGTTGACGCCGGCGTCCGACCCGTTCGTCTGCACCAACAAGCTCATCGGTGGGCAGCCGTTCCTGGCCGCGTACCTGTCCGACCCGGGCCGGGCGGCCATGGAGCCGTTCCACACCGCCCGGGACTCCAACGGCCACGGCACCCACACGGCGTCGACCACGGCGGGCAACGTGCTCGCGACGGCGACCGTACTGGGCGTCAACCGCGGCCCGATCAACGGGATCGCACCCGGGGCGTACGTCTCGGTGTACAAGGTTTGCGGGATCCTCGGTTGCGTCGACTCCGACTCGGCGGCTGCCGTAGGTCAGGCGATCACCGATGGTGTCAAGGTGATCAACTTCTCGATCTCCGGTGGCACCGACCCGTTCACCGACGCCGTCGAGCTCGCGTTCCTGGACGCGTACGCGGCCGGCGTCTTCGTGTCGGCCTCGGCCGGCAACGAGGGCCCGGGAGCCGGCACGGCCAACCACCTGTCGCCGTGGGTCACCACGGTCGCGGCATCGACCCAGCGCCGGGAGTTCCAGTCGACGCTGACGGTGACCGCGGGCGGCGACACCTTCACCACCACTGGTGCGTCGATCACCGCGGGTGCCGGTCCGCTGCCGGTCGTGCTCTCGTCGGACGCGCCGTACAGTAACCAGTTCTGTGGGGCACCGGCCGCGCCGGGTACTTTCACCGGCAAGATCGTGGCCTGTGCTCGGGGCGGCGGCATCGCCCGTGTGGACAAGGGCTTCAACGTCTTCCAGGGCGGCGCTGCCGGCTTCATCCTGTACAACGTCGGCCTGGCGGACGTGGAGACCGACAATCACTGGCTGCCGGCGGTACACCTGCCCGACGGCACCGCGTTCGTGGCGTTCATGAACTCCCACACCGGTGAGACGGCCAGGTTCACGGCCGGAACCCCAGTCAACGGCCAGGGCGACGTGATGGCGGCGTTCTCGTCGCGGGGTCCCGGTGGGCTCGGCATCAAGCCGGACATCACCGCCCCCGGCGTGCAGATCCTCGCCGGCCACACTCCGTTCCGGGAGAGCCCGACCGAGGGCCCGCCCGGCGAGATGTTCCAGGCGATCGCCGGTACGTCGATGTCGTCACCGCACATCGCGGGTTCGGCGCTGCTCATGCGGGCGCTGCACCCGACCTGGACACCGGGTCAGGTCAAGTCGGCGCTGATGACCACGGCCAGGCAAGCGGGCGTGGTCAAGGAAGACACGGTCACGCCGGCTGATCCGTTCGACTACGGCAGCGGCCGGGTCAACCTGAACCTCGCGGACACCCCTGGGCTCACGTTCGACGAGTCCGCGGAGCGCATGTTCGCGTTGGGCAACGACCCGATGAACGCCGTACACCTGAACATTCCTTCGGTCAACGCGCCGGTCATGCCAGGCCGGCTCACCACCATCCGGACCGCCCGGAACGTCTCGAACCAGGCTCAGACGTACCGTGCGGCCACGACGGCACCGGCGGGCAGCACGATCACGGTACGGCCGGACAGGTTCACGCTCGGCGCCGGCCAGTCGATCGAGCTGTCGATCACCATCGAGTCGCAGGCGGCGACCGCGCAGTACTTCGGCGAGGTCCGCCTGAACCCGAACCGGGCCGGGCTGCCCACACTGCACCTGCCGGTGGCCTTCGTGCCGCAGCAGGGCGCGGTGAACCTGAGCAGCGTGTGTGACCCGACCGGGCTGCACAAGGGCAGCAACAGCCTCTGCACGATCACCGCGACGAACAACTCTGCCGGCGACACGAACGTGGATCTGACGACCACGGTCAACAACAAGCTGAAGGTCGTCGGCGCCAGCGGCGCACACATCGTGGGTGACCGCAAGGTGGAGCTGCTCAACGTCGATCTGGCCGGGGCCGCTCCGGGAGTACCGAGCATCGCGCCCGGGGCATCACCGGCTGGGTTCCTGCCGCTGTCGCTGTTCGGCGTGACTCCGGTTCCCATCGGCGACGAGACGATCGTCAACTTCAGTGTTCCGACGTTCCGGTTCGCCGGGGAAGACTGGAGCCGGATCGGCGTCGACTCGAACGGGTACATCGTGGTGGGCGGTGGTGCCGCCGAAGACAACAACTGCTGCAACCTGACCCAGATCCCGGATCCGGCGAGGCCGAACAACGTTCTGGCGCCGTTCTGGACGGACCTGGACGGTACCGACGACGAGGGCATCCTGGCCACGGTGCTGACCGATGGCGTGGACTCCTGGATCGTCGTCGAGTGGCAGGTGGACATCTTCGGTACTACCAGCAACCAGCACTTCCAGGCCTGGATCGGCATCCAGGGCGATGGCAACTCGGGCCAGGACATCACGTTCGCGTACGACCCGGCGCACCTGCCCAGCAACGGCGGGCAGCCGTTCCTCGTCGGCGCGGAGAACAAGCTCGGTACCGGTGGCGCACAGATCGCGGGTCTACCGACCCAGGACCTGCGCGTCACGAGCACGGACGCCACCCCGGGCGCCTCGGTGTCGTACACCGTGACCGTCAAGGGCGTGGCCCTCGGTGCTGGAAAGGTGGTCAACGAGATGGACACCCCGAACGTTCCGGGTGTCACGGTCGTGACCAACACGATCCAAGTGGTACCAGCGGGCGCGCTGATCGCTTCCTGACTGAACCTTCGAACCCTGGGGGCCGCACCGTCCAACGGTGCGGCCCTCAGGCTGCCGCGCGGTGGCGGAACAGCTGGCGGTACGCCTGTGGCGTGGCGCCGACCCGGCGGGTGAAGTGTTGGCGCAGCGCCGCGGCGGCGGCGAACCCCGCGCGGTTTGCGATCGCGTCGATGCTCAGGTCGGTCTCCTCGAGCAGGTGGCGCGCGAGCAGGACGCGCTGCCCGGTGAGCCAGTCGTGCGGCGTCGTACCGGTCTCGGCCACGAACCGCCGGGCGAACGTGCGCGGGGCCATGTGAGCCCGTGCGGCAAGCTCGTCGACGCCGATCGGCTGATCCAGGTTGGCCACGAGCCACTCCAGCAACGGCTCGAGCGTGGGCGCGTTGTTCGCCTTCGGCATCGGTACCTCTATGTACTGAGCCTGGCCGCCGTCGCGATGTGGCGGGACGACCATCCGGCGGGCCATCTTGGTGGCGATCCCCGAACCGTGCTCCCGGCGTACGAGATGCAGGCAGGCGTCGATGCCGGCGGCGGTACCGGCGCTGGTGAGCACCGGCCCGTCCTGCACGTACAGCGCGTTCGGCAGCACCTCGGCGGTCGGGAAGCGGCGCGCGAGCTCGTCGGTGTACCGCCAGTGGGTGGTACACCGACGGCCGTCGAGCAGGCCCGCCTCACCGAGCACGAACGCACCCGAACAGACGCTCAGGATCTGCGCACCGCGTTCGCCGGCCGCCTCCAGCGCGTCGAGCGCGGGACAGCCGACGCCGGCGTCCAGGGGGTGGGCCGGTACCGCGACGAGGTCGGCGGTGGCCAGCGGTGCAAGGTCCGCGTGCGGCACGACCTGGAACCCGGACGACGTCATGACCGGGCCGCCGTCGATCGAGCACATCGTGAACTCGTACGCCGGGAAACCGTCGTCGGTCCGGTCGGTGCCGAACACCTCGCACAGCACCCCGAGCTCGAAGGGTGCGACGCGGTCCAGGAGCAGAACGGCAACGCTGCGCAGCATTCCGCCACCGTACCGCAGGAGTGGCAGGAAATCGAGGTACTGTGGCATCTCTGCCACTCGTGCGGAGAGCGGCGGGCCGCGACGATATCGATATGGAACTCTTCCTCCTGCTGTTCTTCGTACTGCTGGCTGTTTTCTCTGCCCTGGGCTGGACCGCCGACAGCCGTGACGGCGCGGACTGGACGCCGACCCGCGCGGGTCGCCGCGAACCCCGCCGCCTATGACCCGATGGTGCCCTGGCAGGCTCTTAGGCATGCCGGGCACCTGGTATGACGCCGACATCGACCGAGTGATCGTCACCGAGGAGCAGATCCGCGAAAAGACCGCCGAGTTGGCCAAGCAGGTGAGTGCCGACTACGCAACGGTCAACGGTCTGCTCCTCGTCTGCGTCCTCAAGGGAGCGGTGATGTTCATCGCCGACTTCGCCCGGGCGCTCGGTCAGCTCGGACCGCCGGCGGAGCTCGAGTTCATGGCTGTCTCGTCGTACGGCCAGGGCACCACGTCATCGGGTGTGGTACGGATCATGAAGGACCTGGATCGCGACATCGCCGGACGGCACGTGATCGTCGTCGAGGACATCGTGGACTCCGGTCTGACGCTGCAGTGGCTGCTGCGCTACCTGGAATCCCGGTCCGCGGCGAGCGTCGAGGTGGTCGCGTTGCTGCGCAAACCGGATGCGGTCAAGGTCCAGGTACCGGTGAAATATGTCGGGTTCGACATTCCCAACGAGTTCGTGGTCGGCTACGGCCTGGACTACGCGGAACGCTACCGCGAGGTTCCCTACGTCGGCGTTCTGAAGACTGAGGTGTATTCCCGCCCCGTTGGTTAGGTTCGGGGGGTATGCGGGGGGCGTGCTGCTGGCAGGCCGGTGTACCGTCGAATGACCGGGCGGGCGCCCGGTTAGCTGATGGCCTCGACTGATCAGGAGGAGCCGGGCGCGTCGCGCTCGTCAACAGCATGGAACGAACTCGTTTCTTCCGCCGGCCGGTGGTCTGGATCGTCCTCGTCATCATCGGCGCCATCGCGGTGAGCTCTCTATTCAGCGGTGGCGATGGGTACAAGACCGTCGACTACTCGACCGCAATCGACCAGCTCAACAAGGGTGGCGTCGAGAAGGCCATCGTCCGGGACAAGGAGCAGACGCTCCAGCTGGACCTGCAGAACAAGGCGAAGTTCGACGGCACGGACACCGACAAGATCCAGGCGCAGTTCCCCGCCGAGACCGCCGACGAGCTGTGGGGCAAGGTCGAGCAGGCGAAGGCCGAAGGCAAGATCACAGGCACGTACAAGGCCGAGGTCAGCGAGGACAGCGTCTTCATCACCTTGCTGATCAACCTGTTGCCGATCGCCGTACTGGTGATCCTGCTGCTGCTCTTCATGTCCAACATGCAGGGCGGCGGCTCGCGCGTGCTCAACTTCGGCAAGTCCAAGGCGAAGTTGATCACCAAGGACACGCCGAAGACGACGTTCTCCGACGTGGCCGGTGCGGACGAGGCGGTCGAGGAACTGCACGAGATCAAGGACTTCCTGCAGAACCCGGGCAAGTACCAGGCGCTCGGCGCGAAGATCCCGAAGGGCGTGCTGCTGTTCGGTCCACCCGGTACCGGTAAGACCCTGCTGGCCCGCGCGGTAGCCGGCGAGGCGGGCGTGCCGTTCTACTCCATCTCCGGCTCGGACTTCGTCGAGATGTTCGTCGGCGTCGGCGCTTCCCGGGTCCGGGACCTGTTCGAGCAGGCCAAGGCGAACGCACCGGCCATCGTCTTCGTCGACGAGATCGACGCGGTGGGTCGGCACCGGGGCGCCGGCCTCGGCGGCGGCCACGACGAGCGCGAGCAGACGCTGAACCAGCTGCTCGTCGAGATGGACGGGTTCGACACCAAGGGCGGCGTCATCATGATCGCCGCTACCAACCGGCCCGACATCCTCGACCCGGCCCTGCTGCGGCCGGGCCGTTTCGACCGGCAGATCGCCGTCGACACCCCGGACATGGAGGGCCGCAAGGCGATCCTGCGGGTTCACGCCAAGGGCAAGCCGTTCGCGCCGGACGTCGACCTCGACGCGGTGGCTCGGCGTACGCCTGGCTTCACCGGTGCCGACCTGGCCAACGTGATCAACGAGGCAGCCCTGCTGACCGCGCGGAACAACAAACGCGCGATCACCGACGAGTTCCTCGAGGAGTCGATCGACCGGGTCATCGCCGGGCCCGAGCGGCGCACCCGGGCGATGAGCGACAACGAGAAGAAGATCACCGCGTACCACGAGGCCGGGCATGCCCTGGTCGCCT
Source organism: Micromonosporaceae bacterium (assembly GCA_035650075.1). Classification (GTDB taxonomy): domain Bacteria; phylum Actinomycetota; class Actinomycetes; order Mycobacteriales; family Micromonosporaceae; genus DASSUC01. Next base: position 14,134 of record DASRII010000336.1, read on the forward strand.
GGGCATTGACCAACCTGCCGCCGGTGCACAAGGTGACGATCCTGCCGCGCGGTCGATCCCTGGGCCACACGCTCGTTCTGCCCACGGAGGACAAGTACACCCAGACGCGCGCCGAGATGATCGACACGCTGGCGTACGCGCTCGGTGGCCGGGCGGCCGAGGAGCTGGTGTTCCACGAGCCCACCACGGGCGCCGGGGACGACATCCAGAAGGCGACCAGGTTGGCGCGGGCGATGGTGACCGAATACGGCATGAGCGCCAAGCTCGGCGCCGTGAAGTACGGCGTGACCGACTCGCAGCCGTTCCTCGGCCGCGACTACGGCCACCAGCGGGACTACTCCGACTCCGTCGCGGCGGAGATCGACTCCGAGGTCCGTACCCTGATCGAGCTGGCGCACGACGAGGCGTGGGAGATCCTCGTCGAGTACCGCGACGTGCTCGACAACATGGTGCTGGAGCTGATCGAGAAGGAGACGATCTCCCAGGCCGACATGACCCGGCTCTGCGCGCGGGTTCAGAAGCGGCCGCCGATGGCACCGTTCAACGGCTTCGGCAAGCGCCGGCCGTCTGACCAGCCACCGGTTCTGACCCCGGCCGAGATCGAGTCGCTCAAAGCCCGGGCACAGGCCGATGGGGCCGCGGCTGCGGCCTCGAACCGGAACGGGCCGGTCACACCGCCACCACCGCAGTCGGACACGCTGGACGCCTTGCGCGGCTGGCCGTCGTCGGGTGGCTCGGAAGAGGGGCAACGCTGACGGGGTCCGCGACGGAGCCGGAGAGCGACGAGGAGGTCATCGACTACCTCGCCGCCCGGCTCGTCAACGGCAGTCTGACCGGAGGACCGGTCGAGCACGCCGTCGACCTGGCCCGCATCGAGAAGGCGGTCCGGGAGATCCTCATCGCCGTCGGCGAGGATCCGGACCGGGACGGCCTGCAACGGACCCCGGGTCGGGTCGCGCGGGCCTACGCGGAGCTGTTCGCCGGCCTGCGGGTCGATCCGGCTCAGGTGCTGACCACCTCGTTCGAGGCCGACCACGACGAGATGGTGCTGGTACGGGACATCGAGATCTTCAGTCTCTGCGAACACCACCTGATGCCGTTCCGGGGTGCCGCGCACATCGGGTACATCCCGGGCGAGGACGGGCGGATCACCGGACTGTCCAAGCTCGCCCGGCTCGTCGAGGTCTTCGCGCGCCGGCCGCAGGTACAGGAGCGGCTGACCGCGCAGGTCGCCGACCTGTTGATGACGACGCTCGAGCCGCGGGGCGTCATCGCCGTACTCGAGTGCGAACACATGTGCATGGCCATGCGCGGTATCCAGAAGGCCGGGTCGAAGACCGTTACCTCGGCCGTGCGCGGTGTCTTCCAGTACGACGCGAAGACCCGCGCCGAAGCCATGTCGCTGATGGTTCGCTAGCGCCGGCGGAGGCCGGCGCCAGAGTTATCGCATTACGGCCAGCGCGCCGAAGCCGATACAGGCGAGCAGTACCGGCGCGAGGCACACCACGGCGCCGACGAGCGGCGTACGGTCGACCTTTCCACCAGCGGCGGCCGGGTAGACGAGCCCCACGGTGAGCCAACCGACGCCGTACCCGATCACCGGCAGGACGAGCCCACAGAAGACGGCGAGGCCCGACGGTGCCGTGCCGGACGCCGCGGCGAACAAGGTGAGCTGCACGAGCACGACGAGCAGCGCCAGCGGCCCGTAGACGAGCAGGTTGCGGACGGCCGGGGGCCAGCCGCGTACCTGGGTCAACACCCCGCGGGACTCGCCGGCGGCGGTCAGCTCCGCGTCGGCGGCGTCCAGGGCCGCGCGCGCCTGGCGCAGCGCGGTCAGGGTGGCCACCGGTACGCTCGGCGCCCGCAGCGCCCCGGCCGCCGCGTCGATCTGAGGCGGCGCGGCGGTGACATCCGGTAGCCGCAACCCCGCCCCGGTAGCCGTGTCGTGCAGTCGCGTCCGCTGGGACACCAGGCGCGCCCGTACCGCCGACAACTCGTCCCGGGCGGCATGGGCGGCGGCCGTCTCCTCGGCGACGCTGGCGGCCGTGGCCCGGCGGACCGCGTCGAGCTTGCGGGCCGTGTCGACGTACTCCTACCACGCGCTCGTCATGCGCGCCGCCGCAGGAACGGGATGAACACGGTGGTCTCGCCGGATGGTCGGTGCTGGAACAGCGCCCGGTTGGGCCGCGGCGTCCATCCGACCGGCACGTTGAGGATGACCCGCGTGGAAATCGCGTCGCCGACGTCCGCCTCGAACCGGTCGACGCCGCGCCACCACGCGAGGACGCGATGGCCGAGGGCCGGGCCGTCGCGCAGCGCTTCGTGCAGGGCGGTGTCCGCGGGCTGGCTCAACGCGTCGGCGCCATAGATCAACAGGTACGTCGGTACGCCCGGCTTGGTCAGCTCGGCGAGCGCCGATTGGTCCACGATGATTGGGGAGTGCCCGGCGTCGGAAAGTGATGCGGCGGTCTCCGCGGCGGACTTGTGCGTGCCCGGTGCCAGCGGCGCGAGCAGGAAGCGCGCGGTGCCGGGGGCGTACTGGGCGGCGAGGCTGCGGGCGGCACTGTCCAGGATGTCGGCGCCGGCGTCACTCGGACCGACCACGGCGAGGTGGCCGTCGAGCGGGTGGGCCAGTGTGGTCAGCTCGACGTCCAGCCGGCGTCCAATGAGGACGGTCGGAGCCTCGTACGGCTCGTCGGGCAGCTGGTAGGTGGCGGTACCGAGGAAGACGTGCGGGGGCCGGCTGCCCTCCGGGCGGGCCTCCCACAACCGGCGGCGCAGCAGGGTCAACGCGTCGGCGTCGGCGTACGGGTCGGGGAACCGCACGATCTTCTCGTGGCCGCGGGTGGCGCCGCGGGGACCGCCGAGACCGCTCGCCGTGTTGACGACCGCCGCCCCGAGAGGCAGCCCGGCCGCCGAGTCGTTGGCCGGGTCGAGCACGTGGTCGCCACCGGGCAGCGCGATCCGTACCGGGAACTGGTTGGCGATCGGGGCGATCGCGGGCACGGCGTCCCGGCTCGCCAGCACCAGATGGATCCCGTGGGACCGGCCGGTACGCGCCAACGACTCCAGCCGCTCGACCGCCTCGCGGGCCACCTCGTCGTCACCGGAGAGCAGTACCGAGAACTCGTCCATCACGCAGAGGATGCGGGGTACCTTGCGCCCCGGTTGGGTGACCCGCTCGGTGAGTTCGGCGTCGATCTCGCGGAGCACGGCAAGGCCGTACTCGCGGTCCGGCGCGACCGCCACTGCCCGCAGTTGCGGTAGCCAGCCGCGCTCGGCCAACTGGGTGTTCGCAGCGCCGAAGTCGAGGAGGTAGCCGGTCAGCTGGTCCGGACCGTAGCTCGAGGACAGTCCGAAGAGGACGTTGAGCAAGAACGCGGTACGCCCGACGGCCGGCCGACCGCCGACCAGCCAGTGTGGCGTGATCTCGTTGAACCGCAAGGTGATCGCGGTATCGCCGGCGAGGCCGACCACCGTCGCGAGCTCCCGGCCGGCGTCGGCTGTCCACAGTGGTTCGTCTGGCAGGATGTCGGCGAGCGTGAGCTGGTTGGCGATGACGGCCTGGGCGGCCAGTTCCCGCGACACCCGGTCCACCAGCTCCGCCGGCGGGTCGTCGTCGAGGAAGACCGGCGCGTTGAGCACCGGGGTCTCCTGCCCGAAGGCGGCGTCCGGTGGGCCGGCGACCACCGAGTACGGGTTGCGGACCGCGATGGCGGTGGCGAACGGCAGCCGCTCCTGGGTGGTCTCCGCGGTCAGCGGAGGCGGCGGCCACCCCGCCACGACGAGATGGAGTCCGGCGGCGGGCCCCGACTGAGCCAGGGACGCCAGCCGGGCCAGGTCCGCCCCGTCGGTCAGCTCGGGCAGGGAGGCGACCACGATCAGCAGCAGGCGGTTGCGGTGGCGTGGCTTGATGGGCGGGGAGTTGGCCCGTACCCATTGCTCTGCCTCCGCCAGCAGCCACCGCAGGCCCGGACGGTCGGTGACCGGCGGCGGCATCAGGCCCGCGTCCGCCAGCGGGGCGAAGCCCGCGAAGAGCCCGCCGCCACCGGCATCCACGATCCGGACGAGCAGCCGGCCAGCGGGCGTGGCGGCGAGCAGGCGCAACAACAACGCGCGCAGCGCACCGGCCACCCGAGGATCCCGGGCATCCGCGTCGATCGTGAGGTGACCGGCATCGAGCAGCGGTATTACGACCGGGAAGACCGTGTCGTCGAGCGGCTGGGCGGTGCCGACGCGAACGAACCGCGGAGTGTCGTGCGCACCGAGTGGATGGGACGCGGCGGCCGGACGCAACGGCAGCCCGAGCCAGCCCGGCGCCAGCTCCGCGGCCAGTGCCCGGAGCCGCTCGGCCAGGTCGCGTTGCTCGGCATCCTGACGCTGGTGTGGGGCGTGCCCGTCGAGTGCCTGCTCGGCGGCGACCGCGGTGGCCGCCGCTTGCCGGTGCAGCCCGGCGGCGAGTGCGACCCGCGACCGTACGCTGCCCGCCACGTTGCCTCACCTCCGCCAGGTCCTGCCTTGGCTGGAACGGTAACGTAGTTGGGCGGTCCGGTCGCGTACCCGTAGGCTCGGCGTATGCAGCCGGCGAGTGAGCCGCGGGCCAAGGCGCGGCGTTCCTGGACCTGGCGGATCGTCGTCACGTTGCTCGTCGTCGTCGCCGCTGGCACCACGGGCGCCGCCGGTATCGCGTTCTTCGCTTACGACCAGGCCACCCGCATCGACCGCAGCGATCCTGACTTGGTGGTCACGAACTATCTGCGGGCCTTGCTGAACGAGCGGGACGAAACGCGTGCGGCACTCTATGTCTGCTCGGACGCGTCGGGACTCTCCGAGATCAGAGCACTGCGCGAGCAGATCGAGTCGCAGGAGCAGGAACTCGGCGTCGTCATGTCCGTCAGCCTGGAGGATCTGCAGCGCGAGGAGTCGGGTCAGCGCGTCGTCAATGTGGGAATCTCGATCCGGCGCGCTGCCGTGATCGATGGGATCCGACAGAGTGTGGCGGACCGGTGGAGGTTCAAGGTCGTGAACGAGTCGGGCTGGCGCGTGTGCGGGGCGACGAAGACGGCCTGACTACTCGGCCCACAAGACGTGTGCCGATACCTCGGTCGTCTTGGGGGCGTTACCGCTCCAGACCCACCGGTACCAGTCGAGTTCCGGCGAGACCCGGACGCAGATGTCGCCGCCGGTACCGGTGTACGGCTCGGTGACCGCCCGCAGGTCCCGCTGTTCGCGGCCGTCGTCGTCGATGCGTACCACCCGACGGCCGGTGACCCGGGGTAGGTCCCGGATCGGCGTCGGTTCCTGCCTGGGTGGGGCGTCCAACGAGACGAGCCGCTCGGCCGAACTGTCCACAGCGGACGGATCGACCACCTCGAGCCATACCCGCTCGATAGGCATCAGCGGAGCGAACACCTCGACCTGCTCGGCCTCCGCGCGGTACCACTCGTGTTCCGCGAGTACCGGCACGTAGGTCCGGCTGGCCTGGACGACCGCATCGTCGGCGCGCAGGTCTGCCCGCCAGCCGAGACCGGGCATGCCGACGATGACCCGGCGGCCACGTAGCTCGCGGCGGCGGCCGGCGGCCGGTACGGGCACGATCGACGCGGGCGGGCGTTGCGTCCACTGTTGGCGCGCCCAGGCGTCCCAGTCGGGGTTCACGCCTGCGCTCCGAGCGGCGCGCCGCGGTCGCGCATGAAGGCCTGCGGGTCGACCGCTCCCGCGCTGGACCGGTCCCCGTCGAGGTGCGTCTCGAAGTGCAGATGCGGACCGGACGAGCTACCGCTGCTACCCACCTGCCCGATCACCTGTCCGGCCACGACCCGATCGCCCGGCTGGACCCGGGGCTGGCTGACCATGTGGCAGTACCGGGTGATGAAGTTCCCGGCGTGCAGGATGTCGACGTACCAGCCGCAGCCGTTGTGCGCCGGGGAGCCGTCACGGTCGCACGACCACGGCCCGCCGTCGGGGGCGCTGACGTTGCAGCGGGCGACCACCACGATGCCGGCGGCGGCGGACCGGATCAGCGTGAAGCGGGTCGCTGCGATGTCCACACCGTTGTGCGACGGCCGATCCGGAGTGCGGAACCCGGACACGATCGAGCCCTTGACCGGTACCGTCCAGCCGGAGGCCGCGATCTCACCGGGCGCGACGCATTGGAGGTTCGCGAGGCTGCCCACCGCGCGGGCGGCGCCGTCGGCGAGCAGGTTGACGATCTGGGCGGCGAACGGCTCGTGCTTTGCGTACGCGTCGGGGTACGCGCTGCGCTGCACCCGTTGCGCGGCAACGGTCAGCGGCAACGTCATCCAGCCATCGACTTGCAGCAGCTTCTCGTAGAACTTACGGGAGGCGTACTCCGGGTTCATGATCTGTTCCGGCGTACCCCAGCCCTGGCTCGGCCGTTGCTGGAAGAGACCGAGCGAGTCGTGGTCGTTGCGCGACCCCAGGTTTCCGAGGTTGCGCAGGTACGACTCCTGCAGCGCGGTCGCCACCGCGATCACCCAGCCGCGCGGCGGCACCTGCATCTTCGCGCCCACGTTGATGATGATGGCAGCGTTGCGGATCTGTTCCTCGCCCAGCGCGCCGAGCCGCGGCAGTGCGCCGTTGGGATCCACCGGTCCGCCGCGTCCGCAGTTGAACACGCCGCCCAGGGGCACGGGATTGTCGCCGCCGAGCCCGCCGAGGAAGTACGCGCTGATGCCGCCGCCGCAGCACAGCAGCGCCAGCGCCGCGGTGAGCGCGATGACGAGGCCGGCCCGGTGGGCCGACCGTCGCGCGGTTCTTACGGTCTCGATCATGCGCGGTCCCAGTCCACGCCGTCGACGAACCATCGGCCGTCGGTGGCCACCAGGCGCAGCCGCAACGTACCCGAGTCCACCGGGATCGCGGCGTCGATGACCTCCTCGCCGCGCACCACCATCTGGACCGGGCCGGTCACCCGCTCCGCCGGTACGCCCTCCGGGTCGACGCCGGTGAGGTCGGCGATCAGCTTCTGGGTGGCGTGTGGCTTCAACCGGGCGAGCCACTGCTCGCCGGTCACCCCGCGGTGGTCCAGCCAGGCCGCTGCGAACGCGGCGGCCACCTTGTCCGGCGGTGCCGTGCCCGGTCTGATGGCCGGTGTCTCGGGCGGTGGTGGGGAGAACTCACCGTCGTCACCCGCCGTCGGGTTGACGGTCGTCACCACGTTCCCGCCACCCGGTGCCGCGCGCGAGTCCCCGGGACCGGCGAACAGCCGCGCGCCGCCGACGATGCCGAGTACGAGGATCGCCAGCAGCAGGCCGATCCCGTACCGGGAGAACAGGATGCGCCACATGCATGGTCACCTCGACTCGGCACGCACCGGTGGGGCCTGGGTCTGCGCCGGCACCGTGACATCGCCGGTGTCGGGCCGGTAGATCGTGTACATCCGGGGGCCGTCCGGCGCCGGCTGAGGCTCCCAATGCCGGGCCGGCGCGCGCTGCGGCCGGCCACCCGGCGAGGCGGGTGGAGGCGGACTGTCTACTTCGGACGTACGACCGCTGTCTTCCGAGCGCGCCTCGGGGCGTACGGTGCTCAGCTCCTTGGCGCGGGTCTGCGCGTTGTCGGTGTTGCCGTCGGTGGTGACCACGATCCGGGTTTCCTGGGTGTCGCCGAAGAACCGCCGTCGCCACGGGCTCGCGTTGCCCTTGCCGCCGAGCTGCGTGATGCGTGTGTACGGGCGCAGCAGCAGCCAACCGACCAGGCCGCACAACGCGACCAGCACCACCTGCAACCAGCCCGGCAGGCTCGGCGTGCTCATGATGAGGTCGACCGCGAAGAGGTAGACCGCCGCGCCCGTGCCGAAGATGGCGATGTTGAAGATGGCCGCTACGACGGCGTTGGCCAGCCGCCGGATGCCGGCACTGGCCGGCCGGAGCAGACCCACGGTACCGAGGATCGGCGCCGCGATGACCGCCCAGCGGAAGATGAGGAATCCGAGCAGGACGAGGATCGACGCGGTGATGTCGAACAGCGCGAAGAACAGCGAGGCGAGGATCGCGATGAAGCCGGCACCGACGCGTTCCCAACCCTTGGTCCCCTGCAAGTACTCGTACGCTTCCGGATCCTCGATCTTGATCTGCTCGGCGACTTTCATCCACTGCCGGTTCTTTTCGGCAAAGACTCCATCCCGATCGGCCGGCTTGGTACGCAACTGCTGCGCCTCGCCCCAGGTCAACGATCTGGCGTTGTACAGGGCCGGACCGTACTTACGCGCCGTCTCACTGTCTGCGGAGCCGAGCGCACCGCGCAACCAGTTGCGGTAGAGCATGGATTCGGTGGAGGTATCGCTCGCTCGGATGGCAGGCGGCCGGGCGTCCGAGCACTTCGCCGGATCGAGACAACGGCTCGGGTCCGGTGTCTTGGCCGGAGGGCCGACGGCATCGTGGACCACACCGAGAGTCGTCGTCAGCGTGTTGTCGGCGATGTTCGCTGACTTGACCGGCCACGTCGCGATCGCGGTCACGGCCACCATCACCAGCAGCGCCCAGCCAGCCGTCGTCATCGTGCCGCTCATGTCCGACTGCCGGGACCGCCAGAGCAGGTACAGCCCGACCACGGCCAGCGTGACGACGCCGAAGACGGTGAACACCTTCTGGTAGATCGCCCGAGTCGCCTTTTCCACAAGTGGGTCGGCCCATCCCCACATCGACTGTGGGTCCCAAGCGCGCTCCCGCATGGCGTTCGCGGCGCCGACGATCGCGGTGGCCATCATGAACTCGCCGTTCGCGAGCGAGTTCTCGAACTTGTAGTCCGGATGCATCAGCGTCGATACGCAGCCAATGTCGTACGTCGTGTAGTTGTATCCCGCGTAGCCGTACTCGCTGTAGTACCCCACCACGGCGTTGTTGGGACTCAGGGATGGGCGGGAGGCGAACCAGCCCCCGAGGCCGGAGTCCGGAGTGGACGGTGTCGGTGCGGTGAGACACTGCGCCCGCTGCTCGCTGACATCGGCGAGCCGGTCGAGGCAGGCACGCATGTTCTTCTGCCACTCCTCGACCGAACACAGGTCGCCCGGCGCCTTGGTGGGCGGTACCGGTGCGGCCGCCGCGGTACCCGGTACGCCGAACAGCGTCCCCAGCGCGGTGAACAGCACGGCCAGCACGAATGCCCGTGCCCGTACAAGACGCACCTAGACCTCCGGTACGGCAGACGTCTCGGTCCCGCGTTCCACCGGGGCCGGCGTGGTGTCCAGGTACGTCAGCAGGTCCGGCACGTACGACACGTCGACGCGGACCTTCTGTACCCGCCCGTCGACGTCGCGCATGACGAACTCCCGGAAGCCCAGCCGCGAATCCGACGACGTGTCCGCAGTGGACAACGAGGCCAGCGTGGCCTCGTACCCGACTTCGGTCGGGACCCGCAGCAGCCGCAGCGCCTCGGCGGCGATCTCGGTGTCCTCGGCGATCCGCCCGACGAACACGGTCGAGACCAGGTTCTGCACATCCAGGCCGAGGATGTCGCGCGGGTTCTGCGAGGCGACGAGCGCGGCGAGGTTCCACTTCCGGGAGTCCCGGGCGAGCCGGACCAGGAACGAGCGGCCCGAGCGCCAACCCTCCATGAAGTGCGCCTCGTCGAGACCGACGAGCTTACGGGTGCCCATGTCGCCGCCGTAGCAGCGGCGTACCGCGAGCCGGTGGGCCGTGTGCAGCATCGGCAGGGCGAGTGCCTCCTCCGCCGACCAGTACTCCCGCTCGATCTTCAGGTCCGGCAGGCGCAGCCCGGCCATCGTGATGACGGTCAGCGCGACGTCGGTACCGAAGATGCCGGCCGGCGGTGAGCCGAAGAACAGCAGCGCCAGCGGCATCTCCGCGGTGTCCAGGAGCAGGTTGGCCAACTCCCGGCCGTCGGCGTCGGTCAGCCCGCTCAGGCAGGCGACCACATCGTCCAATGTGGACGTCTCTTCGGCCGGTACCTCGCGGACAGCGTGCCGCAGCAGCGTGGCGGTCGAGGCTTCCCGGGCCACCTGCGGCGGTACGAGCATCGAGCAGATGTCCTGCACCAGCATCCGCCGCTCGGCGCGGGCGTTGGAGACCGCGATCTCGAACTCGCGGTCCCCGCCCGGTCCGGTAGCGAACTCGTGCCGCGACGGGGTGGGGATCAGCGCGTACGGCGCCAGCGTGCCGTGCTCCGAGCCGGTCAGGTTGACCACCCGGGAGTACGGCCGCAGCTCGGGCATGCCAGCCAGCCGGGCCAGCGGGCCGGACGGGTCTAGCAGGGTCACCTGTACGCCTCGCCGAGCCGCCAGGTAGCCGAGCGCACCGAGCAACGTGGACTTGCCACCGCCGGGTTCGGCCACGAAGACCGCGAGACCCGACCGCTCCCGTACCTCCATCGGGAAGTGCAGGTCGAGGAAGACGGGCCGCCGGCAGGTACCGGCCGTCCGGCCGATGAGGTCGCCACGCCGATCGCCCACTGTGGACGCAGCCTGCGGCAGTGCGGCGGCGAGCAGCTTGACCGGCATCCGGCGCAGGTACCCGGTGTTCGCGATCGGCTCGCCGGGAATGAACTCGCGCGCGAGCCAGTCCTGGTTCTTCGGGTGCTGCAGGGCGACCCGAAGTTCCCGCGAGTAGAGCTGGATCAGCCGGCGCGCTCGCTCGAGGCACTCGTCGCGGGTGCGCCCGCCGACCGCGATCCGGTGCCAGCCGTGCGCGCGGGCCGAGTCCACCGGTAGCCCGGTCGTCATCTCGTCGCCGATCAGCAGTGCCCGGTGGGCCAACCGCTCCAGCTCCGGAGGGGCGTCCATCCCGTGCTGGGCGTAGTCCTGCTGCTGCGAGCGGATCATCCGCAGCCGGTGTTCGAGGTTGCGGAACGAGTCGGCCGGCCCGAGTATGTCCACTCTGGACGACAGCTCCATCGGCCACGGCAGCCGCTCGTGGTAGTGCAGCCACGGCTCGTGCCGCTCGGGAATCTCCAGGGGCTCCATCCGCCCGACCGACAGTATGCAGACGAACCGCTCCTCGCCGGTCATCCGGTTGACGAGCTTGACCGTCGAGCCGTACGGAGTCCGGTACCGCTCGATCTGTTCGGTCAGCGCGAGCAGATCGCCGCGCTCCCACTCGCCGTGGCTGATCGGGGACAGGGCCGGCGGTGGTGCCATGCACAGCGCTACCGACCGGAACAGCAGCCACTCCAGCTCGGCCGGCCGCACCCGGCGGCCCCGCATGCCGAAGGCGCCCAGCACCTCGTCGAACTGTTCGACGGTCCGCGCCATCCGCTTCCGCTCGCCCTCGGCGACGCCCTTGCCGAATAGGCGCATCACCCGCTCCGACAGCGTGTCGCCCAGCGACCGTCGGGCGAACGTCACGCCGAGGTAGGTCTGCCCCTCGGCGTGGTTCACCGACAGCAGGTGGTGCTGCGCGGCGACGAGGTGGTCCGACCACGACGGCGCACCGGCTACCGGCGGCAGCGGGCGCGGGGTGTGCGCGTCGACCGAGCGCGCCCACTCGTCGGCGGGGAACGGTCGGGTGGTCCGGCGCATGTGCAACCGGAACCCGGCGAGGCCAGCGTACTGCTCGGAGATCGCCGACAGCAGCGCCTCCCGCTCGGGGTCCGGCCGGAAGGCCCAACGCACCTCGGGCAGCCAGTACCACGCGGTGACCGTGTGCGGCGTGAACGTCAGATGCCCGGCGATCTCGGTGATCGCCAGTTCGATCGCCGGGTCGCGATCCTTGTGCTTCGGCCGGGCGATCGGAGGCGCCGGCCGCTTCGCGTGCGATCCGCCGCGCCTGCGATCGGGTAGCGGTGGTGGCGGCGCCGGTACCGGAAGGGCCGGCGTCGGTACTGCGAGGTCCCGCACGAGCCGCTTGTCGGGAGCGGCGTCAGCCGGAGGCGCCGCGCGGCGGCCGTTGAGTTGACCGCGCTGGGCCGGCGGCGGGATGACGCCACCGACCAGATCCAGGAACGGCGAGTCGATGTCGGCGCCCGGTCGCGGCGGGGCGGCCGGAGGAGGAGGCGGCGGTGGCGGCGCGGTGGGCTTCGCCCCACGAGACGCCTGCGGTGACTGGAACACGGCCACCCCCCCGTGCCCAGGGTTGGCCGAGACCTCGACGACCTCCTCGTCGTCCCGGTCGTGTCGGGTCACGTGATCGCCTCCCGTACCCGTACCTTGCGGGCCACCAGTCGTGGCTCCTGCCGTTCGGTGTGCGGTTCCCGGCTGCGCCGCCAGTCGGTCAACGCGGTGCGGATGACCATGCGGGCCGGGCGGTCCGGATCGACGTGACGGAATATGTACGACGTGGTGACGATCGCCAGGGCGATCTCCCACGCCGGAAACAGCTCGATCTCGAACGTGAACAAGTAGTGGATGAACACGTACAGCGGTACGAGCACGATGAACAGACCGTACTGGGCGTAGGGCAGGTGCACCGGCAGCGTGTAGCCGGGCGGGCCTAGGTAGACCAGGCGGGCCCGGTAGATGTCGTCGTCGGTACGCAGCCGCATGACAAGCCCGGTTCTGTCACTCGAACAGAAGCTTGATGAGGGACTCGCCGACAAAGAACAGGGTCGCCGCGCCGGCGATGAACGCGAGGCCGACGATCGCGATGGCCGAACTGGTCAGCACCTTGGAGATCTCGCCCTTGCTGGCCCGCCCGATGAAGATCACGCCGAGTACCGCGAGCAGGATCGGGGCGATCTTGCTCGCGAAGAACGAGACGATGCCCTCGGTGTTGATGCTGCCTGGTTCGGGTGCTGGCGCCGGAGCAAACGCCAGCGCGTCCGCAGCGTGTGCGGTAAGCGTTATGAGAAACATTCGACACCTCCCCGGTTGCGATGGCGCACCGTGTCTCGCTCCGTGCGAAGAGTATTGCAGAGCGTACGTTGCGGACCTGTCTCTAACAACCCACCGCTTCTCGACCAAGATATACGGTGCGTGACCAGTGAGGCAGGTGCGACGGACCGTCTGTCCGTCAAAACGAAGTACGTTATGGAGGTGTCTGGCCCGGTGCGGCTCGATCAACCAGTTGTGATGGGCGTACTGAACGTGACGCCGGACAGCTTCAGCGACGGCGGGCGGTATGCCAACCTCGACGCGGCGGTGGCGCACGGCGTCGAAATGCGCCGCGACGGGGCGGACCTTGTCGACGTGGGCGGAGAGTCCACCCGGCCCGGCGCCGAGCGGGTGGACGCGGCCAGCGAGCAAAGGCGGGTGCTGCCGGTCATCCGGGAGCTCGCCGCTGCCGGCGTGCCGATGAGCATCGACACGACCCGGGCCGCCGTGGCTGGTGTGGCGCTCGAGGCGGGTGTGGCGGCTGTCAACGACGTGTCCGGCGGGCTCGCCGATCCCGCGATGGCCGCCGTCGTCGCGCAGGCCGGTTGCCCTTGGGTACTCATGCATTGGCGCGGCCACTCGCGCACGATGCGGGATCTGGCCAGCTACTCCGATGTGGTCAAGGACGTCTGCGCGGAGCTGAACGACCGGATCGAGGCGGCGCTCGCGGCCGGGGTGGCCGCCGACAAGATCATAATTGACCCCGGGCTCGGGTTCGCCAAGACCGCCGAGCACAACTGGCAACTGACGGCCAACCTGGACCAGCTGCTGGCGCTGGGCTACCCGGTGCTGATCGGGGCGAGCCGCAAGTCGTACCTCGGTGCGCTGCTCGCCGACCCGGCCACCGGCGCGCCCCGCCCGGTCGACGAGCGGGAGGCCGCCACCATCGCTACGAGCGTGCTCGCCATCGCGGCAGGGGCTTGGGGGGTACGGGTGCACGACGTACGGGCCACTGTGGACGCTCTCGCGGTCTGGCGGGCTTCCGGCGCACCGAGGTTGGTCGCATGACGGATCAGATCACGCTCACCGGGCTACGGGCCCGGGGGCATCACGGCGTATACGACTTCGAGCGCGCCCAGGGCCAGGAGTTCATTGTGGACGTCGCGCTCGAGGTGGACGTGGCGGCGGCCGCGGCCTCCGACGACGTGGCCGATACCGTCCACTATGGAGAGCTGGCCGACCGGCTGGTGGCGATCGTCAACGGTCCACCGGTACGGCTCATCGAGACGCTCGCCGACAAGCTGGCGAGCATGTGCCTCGCCGACCCGAAGGTCGCCGCCGTGACCGTGACCGTCCACAAGCCACAGGCGCCCATCCCGCACGAGTTCAGCGATGTCTCGGTCACCATGCGCCGGGAGCGAAGTTGACGAAATCGGTACTCGCGCTCGGCAGCAACCTCGGCGACCGCGCGGGGTACCTCCGCGGTGCGGTGGCGGCCCTGGACGAGTGGCTGCTGGTGGTCTCCGGGGTTTACGAGACGCCGCCGTGGCCGCCCGGAGCAGGCGGTCCGCCGTACCTGAACGCGGTGCTGCTCGTGCACGACGCGAGCGCGACGCCGCGCGACTGGCTCGACCGTGCGCGGGCATGCGAGGAGCGGGCCGGCCGGGTCCGCGACCCGGCGGACCGCAACGCACCGCGGACGCTGGATGTGGACGTCGTCGCGGTCTGGACCGACGACGACACCCCCGTGCTCAGCGACGATCCAGAGCTGACGCTGCCGCACCCGCGCGCGCACCTGCGGGCGTTCGTGTTGCGGCCCTGGATAGACATCCAGCCGTACGCCCGGCTGCCCGGCCACGGCCCGCTCACCGACCTGCTGCGCGCCCCGGAGGTAGCGGCTGACCTGGCCGACGTCCGGGCGCGAGGGGACGTCGAGTTAGAGTCGGCGCAATGACCGCAGCTCGCGGTGGCCTAGGAGCGCTGGGCGCTCTAGCGCCCGAGCGGACGATGGGCGAAGGAGGCGTGCGGCATTGACCGCAGCTCGCGGTTACCTAGGAGCGCTGGGCGCTCTAGCGCCCGAGCGGACGATGGGCGAAGGAGGCGTGCGGCAATGACCCAGTCACCGCCGAAGCCGCAGCCGACGATGCGCCCGACCAACCCGGCGACCCTCGTCGTCGCGGGTCTGGTCGCCGCTGCGCTGTCGTGGCTGGCGATCAGCAACTTCTATTCGGACATCCCGAGGCTGCCGTGGCTGCCCGTGGTGACTATGGCGGCGTTGGCCGTGCTCGAGGGCTATGCGGCGTTCACCACGAAGGCCCGCATCGACCGCCGGCCGGGCCGGGAACCGATCGATCCGCTGCTGGTCGCCCGGTTCGTGGTGTTGGCCAAGGCGTCGTCGCTGGCCGGGGCGATATTCGCGGGACTGTACGGCGGCGTGACCGCGTGGCTGCTGGTCGAGCAGCAGCGCCCGGGACAACAGCTGTACGTGACGAAGGACCTGCCCGCGGCGGTCGCCGGCTTCGTCGCGTCGGTGGCGCTCGTGGTGGCCGCATTGCTCCTGGAACGAGCGTGTCGTGTCCCCCATAAACCGGACGAATCTGACGATGAGCCAAGCAACGATCAGAAGAGATAGGTCGGCTACGGGGTGTTGTCGACCGGGCTGACCCAGGTACGGTGCGACCGACACAAGAGGTGTCGAATGAATACGCCGACCGGCTCCAGATGGTCGGCCGAATGGCTCATGCTCAGGAGGCGCGCGCAATGGCCTACGACGAGCCGGGTTTTCGGGACGAGCCTGGCTTCCGGCGCGACTCGGTGTACCAACCAGGGAGTTTCTCGGTGAGTGACTATACGTCGGATGCCGCCGATACGACGCTCGGCCTCAGCCGGCGCCCGTTGTCGTCCGCGGCACTGGACGATGTCTTCGACGACCCCGACCACGGTGAGCCGGGTAGGGACCGCATGGGGGTGCACGCCGGCTGGGAGCTGGCCCTGCTGCTCGCCGTCGCCGCGGTGGGCTTCCTGCTCTACCGCGAGCACTCCGACCTACTGAAGGGCGCCCAGCTACGCGACCTGCTGGTGCTGCTGGCCGGGTTCGGGTTCGTCGCGCTCGGCGCCGCTATCAGCCTCCGGGCCTCCGCTCCGAATCTGGCCGTTGGCCCGATCGCCGTGGCCGCCGCGATCTTCTACGCGACCCAGGGCGACCGCGGGGTGGTGTCCACAACCGCGGTGGCCGCGGTCATCGCGCTGGTCGCCGGTGTGGTCCTCGCCATTCTGGTCGTGGGCTTCCACGTACCCGGCTGGGCGGCGAGCCTGGCCGGTGCCCTGGCCGTGGTGGTCTGGATCCAGCGGCACGACGACACGGTCAGCGTGCTCGGCGAGTACGACCCGTCGCGGCACGCCTACTACCTCGCCGCCGGGTTCGCCGCGGTCAGCGTGATCGGCGGCCTGCTCGGCTCCATCAAGTCCGTCCGGCGCGCTATCGGCCGGTTCCGCCCGGTGAGCGATCCGGCGCGCCGGCGTGGTGGGGTGGCCGCCGGACTGACGGCCGCCGCCCTGATCGCATCCACGGTGTTGGCCAGCATCGGTGGCGTCCTGCTCGCCGCGCGCGAGGATTCGGTCGGCCCGGGTGGGTACTTCGAGTCGACCGGGCTCGCCTTGACAGGTCTCGCGATCGGGGCAGCGCTGGTCGGTGGGACGAGCGCGTTCGGTCGCCGCGGTGGCGTTTTCGGTACCCTGCTGGCCGTCACCCTGCTGATCGCGGTACGCCAGATGGGCATCGCCGAGAACTGGCGACTGTCCGACTTCGCGGTCGCGGCCGTGACCGTTGGCGTCGGCCTGGTCGTGACCCGGCTCGTCGAGGCGATGGGCCGGCCCCGCTCCGCCGGTGAGCTCGAGGACACCGACGACGGCTGGATGTCTACCGGCTCGGCGGCACCCGCGTCGAGCTGGTCGGTACCGCGGCAGGACTCCTGGTCCTCGTCGCTGCCTGCCCAGCCCAGCGCCGGGCATACCGGTGACCTGTGGGCCGACGACCGCTGGGGTGGCCGAAGCGAGTGAGTAATTTCGCCGAGCTGGACGCACTGTCTACAGAGGAGCTGCGGGAGCGGGCCTTCGCGCTCGCCCGCAAGCGCCTCGACCTGAGCTTCTTCTGGTCGATCTTCCGGCACCTGCCGCACGCCGACGACGCCGAGAGCCTGGACGCGTCGCTGGGTGCCTACGGTGCGTCGGTCGACGACGCGGTGGCGTTGTGGCGAGAGTTCACCGGACACGAGTACGGCGACGCCGAGCCGATCCTGCGAGCCGCCTTCATCGACTATTTGTTGAAATCGTAACGAATAGCAGGATGTTTATGCGCGTGGCCGCGCTGGGGAATAGCCGGCCATGGCACTCCTCTCCCGTTATCGCACGGCGACGGGCGCCGGTACCTTGGCGGCAGCGATTCTGGTGCTCGCCTTCGGTAATCCGGCCTATGTCGCGTGGGCGCAGAACGACGCCAATACCAACCCGAAAGACGCGGGTGGTTGGTTCCTGCGGCTGCTCGCCTGGCCGGCCTGGCGGTTCGACTCCAACGAGTCGGTCCGGGAAATGTTCGCGGCGGACGTCAAGGCACTACTGCTGATCATCTTCACTACGCTGTTCCTCTATCTGTTGCCCGGCTCGCAGCTCGCCCGAGCCAGGGGGACGCTCAGCCAGTTCTTCGCCGGCTGGGCGGCGTACATCTTCGCGGGCGCGTTGGCCGGCTTGCTCTCCGCGCTGATCGTGTCCAACCCGACGCTGCTCGCGGCGTTCAACGCGGCCGGTGCGGGCGCCATCTACGGCCTGTTCGTCGGCTGGATCGTCGGCATCGCGGCGTTGGGTGGCTGGCGAGGCACAGACTGACCACCCTCCGCCCCACTCCGGTTGATCATGAAGTTGATGCGGCGACACGCCGTCGACATCGAAACCAAGTTCATGATCAACCGGAGTGGGTGCCGGGAGGGGTGGCGGCCGCGGTGAAGAGGGCGTCGCGGGTCAGGAGGCCGCGGTCGCCGATGGCTACCTGGTCGGCGCGGGCGGTCAGCATTGCGGCCAGCGCCTCGTACAGGGTGGCCGAACCGTCCACTGTGGGCAGACCGTCGGCGGAGCCGGGGGTCAGCAGGTCGTCCGAGATCGGGGTCACCGACAGGCGGCGGATGCCGCGGTCGGCTCCGACGAACTCGCTGACGAAGTCGGAGGCCGGATCCGCGAGCAGGTCAGCGGGTGGCGCGTACTGCTCGAGGTGACCGCCGTCGGACAGTACCGCCACCCGGTCACCGAGCCGGACCGCCTCGTCCAGGTCGTGGGTGACGAGCACGATCGTCTTGCGTACCGTGCGCTGCAGCCGCAGGAACTCCTCCTGCAGCCGGGCCCGGACGATCGGGTCGACGGCCGAGAACGGCTCGTCCATCAGCAGTACCACCGGGTCGGCGGCGAGCGCCCGGGCCACCCCGACCCGCTGCCGCTGGCCGCCCGAGAGCTCGTGCGGGTACCGGTCGGCGAACCGGGCCGGTGGCAGTCCGACGAGGTCGAGCAGCTCGTCGGCGCGGTTCGTGATGCGGGAACGGGGCCAGTGCAGCAGTCGCGGCACGGTGCCGACGTTCGCCCGTACCGTCTGATGTGGAAAGAGACCGACGTCCTGGATGACGTAGCCGATCCGGCGCCGCAGCCGGACCGGGTCGACCCGGGTGACGTCCTCGCCGTCCAGCAGGATCCGCCCGGCGGTCGGTTCGATCAGCCGGTTGATCATCCGGAGCACCGTGGACTTGCCGCAGCCGGACGGTCCAATGAGGACGACCAGCTCACCCGCTGGCACCTCGAGGCTCAGGTCGGTCACCGCGACCGTGCCGTCGGGATACTGCTTGCGGATCCCGTCCAGCGCGATCGAGGCAGCCGTACTAGCGTCCACGTATGTTCCTCCAGGCCTACGACGATCCCGGCAACCCGTGGTTCTCCTGGCGGTACGTGCAGGACAACACCGACACGATCCTGGCCGCGTTGCGCGAGCACCTGACGCTCACCGCGCAGGCCGTGCTCATCGCCGCCTGTGTCGCCATCCCGCTGGCCGTGCTGGCGTACTGGTTCCGCCCGCTCACCGGCCCGATTCTCGCATCCTCCGGTGTCCTCTACACGATCCCGTCCCTGGCGCTGTTCGCGTTCATCGCGCCGTATGTCGGTACCGGTACCACCACCGTCCTCATCGGACTCGTGCTGTACGCCCTGCTGTTGATCATCCGGAACTCGCTCGCCGGGCTCAATCAGGTGCCGGGCGCGGTCCGCGATGCGGCCAGCGGCATGGGGTACGGTCGCTTCGCCCGCCTGGTGCGCATCGAGCTGCCGCTGGCCGTCCCGGGCATCCTCACCGGTCTGCGGCTGGCCACCGTCTCCACCGTCGCGCTGGTCACCGTCGGGGATCTGGTCGGCCACGGCGGCCTCGGTACCCTGCTGCTGGCCGGGTTCCGGAACAACTTCTACAAGGCCCAGATCCTGACCGGCACGGTGCTCTGCGTAGCGCTCGCGCTTGTCCTCGACCTGCTCTGGATAGGCGTGGGCCGGCTGGCCACGCCCTGGCTGAGGAGGGGCCGATGAACCCGCTCGAGCAGGCGTACGTCTGGCTCAACGACCCGCTGAACTGGACCAACCCGGGTGGCGTGCTCGAGCGGCTCAGCGAGCATCTGATCATCTCCGCGGCCGCGGTCGCGCTGGGCTGTCTCGTCGCCTGGCCGCTGGGCATCTGGCTCGGTCACCGGGGCCGGGGCGGCCCGATCGTCGTGCTGGTCTCCAACGTGACACTCGCGATACCGACTGTGGCGCTGCTGACCATCCTGCCGCTGACGGTGCTCGGCTTCGGCAAGCCGGCCGTCATCGCCGCGCTGACCGTGTTCGCGGTTCCTCCGCTGCTCGCGACCGCGTACACCGGAATCCGTGAGGTCGACCGCGGCGCCCGCGACGCGGCCCGCGGCATGGGCCTGTCCGGTGGCCAGCTGCTCTGGCGGGTGGAGCTGCCGCTGGCGGTGCCGTACCTTGCGGCCGGCTTCCGGACCGCCGCGGTCCAGGTGGTGGCGACCGCGACGCTGGCCTCGTTCGTGAACGGCGGCGGCCTCGGCCAGATCATCAGCGCCGGGTTCGGTCTCGGCATGAACGCGGGCGGCGGCCAGATTCTGGCCGGCGGCCTGCTGGTCGCCCTGCTCGCGCTGCTGGTCGAGGGGACCTTGGCGGTCTCGCAGAAGGTAATTACGCCAACTGGCCTGCGGGGCCGCCGGTGACAATCCGGTGACGACTCGGGGTGTTCCGGTTGCCGCCGCCCGTGATCCGGGGTTGGCTTGGGCTGCGGGCGATCACCCGGGAGACCGACTCGCCCGTCGGACACGCGGCCGGCCATCGGGGCCGCGCCGGGACACAGGAGGCGGGCATATATGCGCGCGCGAGCAATAGCGATCATTTTCGGCGCCGTCGTGGCGGCCACGTTCGTCGCCGGTTGCGGCGAATCAGGATCATCGGGTACGCAGGCACCCAATACCTCGGCGGCGGGCGCCGGATGCGCTCCGGTCGCCGGTAACCAGTTGGTCGTCCTCGAGGACGACAAGAAACTGCAGAACACGGACAACGTCGTACCGGCTGTCAACAAGAACGCGGCCAACCCCATGCTCATCGCGGCCCTCGACAAGGTGTCGGAGGTCCTCGACACGCCCAAGCTGATCGCGCTGAACAAGGCGGTCGACGTCGACCGGAAGACCCCCCAGGCCGCCGCGCAGGAGTTCGTCACGGCGAACAACCTGACCGCGGGTGTCGCCAAGGGCCCCGGCGGCAAGATCGTTATCGGCTACGCCAACTTCAGCGAGAGTCAGACTCTCGCCGAGATCTACAAGCTCATGCTGGCCGCGGCCGGCTACGACGCGAGCGTGCAGCAGGTCGGCAACCGCGAGCTGTACGAGGCGTCTCTGGAGAAGGGCGACATCCAGGTCTTCCCGGAGTACGCCGCGACGATGGCGGACTTCCTCAACCAGAAGCAGAACGGGGCCAGCGCCCCGGCGATCTCGTCGCCGGAGCTGGTCAAGACGATGGAGGGGCTCACCGCGGCCGGGGACAAAGCGGGCATCGTGTTCGGCAAGCCGTCCGCGGCCCAGGACCAGAACGCGTTCGCGGTGACCAAGGAATTCGCCGACAAGTACGGCGTCCGTACCCTGTCCGACCTCGCCACCAAGTGCTCCGGCGCGGCGACCATCCTCGGCGGACCGCCGGAGTGCCCGCAGCGGCCAAAGTGCCAGCAGGGTCTGGTGCAGACCTACAGCTTCCAGGCGGGCCGGTTCAGCAGTCTCGACGCGGGCGGACCGCAGACCAAGAACGCGTTGAAGACCGGCACCATCAGCGTCGGGCTGGTGTTCTCCTCGGACGGAGCGCTGGCGTCCGGCTGACCGAACGTTGGAGTGTGCTGCCCGCCGGCTGAGTCGTTTACCTGACGTGACTCGCCGACGGGCAGCGCAACAACGACTTATCGAGTTCCGCAAGATTCTGGCGACCTGGCTACCACCTAATCTTGTCGCACGCGAGAAACTCTCGGTAACGTCTACATCCATGTCGGGCTCGGAGAACCAGGAGGGTGAGCAGCGGCGCAGTGGGCGCGCGCTCACCGTCGTGTTCTGGTTCGGGGTCGGGCTCGCTCCACTCGCCGCACTCGTGCTGATTCTGGGCGGCAGCCAAGGGTCGATGAAGATCGCCGCGGTGCTCGCACTGCTGGCGGTCGTCCTCATCGGACTGTCCATCACCTTGCGCAAGGACACGGACAGCGTGCGGCTGGAGCTCGAGGACACGATTCTCGACGAGGTGGACGCGCTGCGCGAGGACGTGCGGCACGACATCGCGACCGCGGCCCGGGCTACCCACCGGCAGTTCTCCGAGAAGCTGCAGTACCTGCACGACTCCGTGGAGGCGCTGCGCGCGCAGGTCGAGGCGATGCGGCTCGGCTACGACCGGGCCGATGCGCGCCCGGCCGGGGTCCCGGGTCCGCCACCGGGGGCTCCGCACGCCGGGGCGCACCACGTCGGGCCGGGCGGGGTGGTCCGGCAAACCGAGACCGTCCACGTGACCACCCGGCACACGATCGTCGACCCGCACGCGGAGGGGCAGGACGGCCGCGGCACGGTGTACGGCCGGTCGGCCGAGCCGCCGCCCGCGCGCCGACCCGAGCCGCCGGTCTGGCGGGAACCCGAGCCCGTCTGGCGCGAGCCCGAGCGCGCAGGTCGGCACGACGCGGGGCCTGGGCAGGTCAGCTGGACCGAGGAGCGGCTGCGCGAGCGCTTCGAGGCCGCGCGGGCCGAGGAGGACGTCGCTGTACCGAGCCGTCGCGGGCGGTACGACGACGATCCCGGCGACGACGAGCGCTGGGCCGGCATGCGGGCGGGTGACCGCTGGGCTTCGGTGCGTACCGACGACCGTGGCCGGGAACTGCGCATGGGCGAGCGTCGGGCGGCGATGCACTCCGACGAGACCGGTACCGAGATGCGCTTCGAGGACCGCTGGACCTCGGTACGCCGCGACGAGCCCCGGGTCCGATACGACGAGCCCACGTCCCGGTGGGACGAGGAGCGGTGGGAGCGGCGGGGCGGGCCGGCCGCGCTACCGGCGGCGAGCAGCGCACCGACCTGGGACGACCAGGGCTGGCACGAGGACGAAGCCCCTCGGGCGGGTCGCCGGCGGTACGACTGGGACGAAGAGCCCGAAGAGGCGACGACGCCCCGGTCCCGCCCGCGCCGGCCGGACTACGAGTACATCGAGGACCGCTGGACATAACCGGCGTTACTCGACTGTCATTTGTCTATGTCCCCGACCACGAAGAACATCGAGCCCAGGATCGCGATCAGATCGGGTACCAGGCAGCCCGGGATCAGCGTGGTCAGCGCCTGCACGTTCGCGTACGAGGCGGTGCGCAGCTTCATCCGCCAGGGCGTCTTCTCACCGCGCGACACGAGGTAGTACCCGTTGATGCCGAGCGGGTTCTCGGTCCACGCGTACGTGTGCCCCTCCGGGGCCTTCACCACCTTCGGCAGCCGTACGTTGACCGGCCCGGTGATCCGGTCGACCCGATCCAGACACTGCTCGGCGAGGTCGAGCGACACGTACACCTGGTCCAGCAGCACCTCGAAGCGGGAGTGGCAGTCGCCGGCCTTCCGCGTGACGACCGGGACTTCCAGCTCCCCGTACGCCAGGTACGGCTCGTCGCGTCGCAGGTCGAAGTCGAGCCCGCTGGCCCGGGCCACCGGTCCGGACGCGCCGAACGCCGCCGCGGCCTCCGCCGACAGCACGCCCACGCCGACGGTACGGGCCAGAAAGATGTCGTTGCGCCGGATGAGCCGATCCAGATCCGGTAGCCGGCGCCGGACCTCACCGATCGCCTGCCGCGCCCGCCCGGTCCAGCCCGCGGGCACCTCCTCCTTGAGCCCGCCGACGCGGTTGAACATGTAGTGCATCCGGCCGCCGGAGACCTCCTCCATGATGGCCTGCAGCGTCTCCCGCTCCCGGAACGCGTAGAACACCGGCGTGATCGCACCGATCTCGAGCGGGTACGAGCCGAGGAACATGAGATGGTTCAACGCCCGGTTCAGCTCGGCCAGCGCCATGCGGAGCCAGACCGCCCGCTCGGGGACCTCGAGCCCCATCAACCGTTCGACGGCGAGAACCACGCCCAGCTCGTTGGAGAACGCCGACAGCCAGTCGTGCCGGTTCGCCAGCACGATGATCTGCCGGTAGTCGCGTACCTCGAACAGCTTCTCCGCGCCCCGGTGCATGTAACCGATGACCGGCTCGCAGGAGATCACCCGTTCGCCGTCGAGCACCAGCTTCAGCCGCAGTACGCCGTGGGTCGACGGGTGCTGTGGCCCGATGTTGAGCACCATGTCCGCGGTGTCCAGCCCGGTACCGGTACCAACGGTCAGCTCCCGCAGTTCCGAGGTCATGCCGGCCATCGTGCCACGAAGCGCGACCGGGTAAGGGGATTGCATGATGTGTCTACGGTTGACACCATAGACACATGGCTCGCACGATGGTCGACATCGACGAAGAGGCACTCGCCGAGGCCGCCAAAGTGCTCGGCACGACGACGAAGAAGGACACCGTCAACAAGGCTCTGTGGGAGACCGTGACCCGGCAGCGTCGGCTCGAATCGCTGCTGGAGTCACAGGAGATGGCCGCCCGCGGCGACATCGCCTGGGATCTCTGGGAGGAGGACCAGGCGGCTGAGAAAGCCCTCGCGGCGAAGGTGGCGGCCCGGTTCGCCGACCGCGACGTGGCATGACGATCCGGTATCTGGCGGACACCAGCGCGATCGCCCGACTCCAACAGCGACAGGCGGCCGCTCCGTGGCGCCAGGCGGTGGCGGCCGGCGTCATCGCCATGTGCGATCCGGTCGAGCTCGAGATCCTTCGTTGGGTTCCCGGTGGGTCGAAGCGGCGGGACATGCAGCGAAGCCTCCGAAGCAGTTATCCGTGGTGCCCGGTCCCGTTCGACGCCTGGCAATGGGCCCAGGACCTCCAGGACCAGCTCGGTGACCGCGGCCAGCACAATGGCCTTTCGGCGGTGGATCTGATCGTCGCGGTCACCGCCGCGAGGAGCCGGCTGACCGTGCTGCACGACGACAGCGACTACGACGTCATCTCGCGAGTGGCCGGCATCCCGGTCCAGCGCATCAGCGCCTGAGGGTCGATGCCGACGGGTTCGAGCAGCCACCAGTGGCCGCCCAGCCCCGCCGGGTCGGTCAGCTCGGCCGCCTCGGAGGCGGCGGCGAGCGCGCGGACGTACCCGGTCGGATCGGTCGACGCGAGCGACAGCGGTGGCCGTGTGCCGGACACGCCCAGCGCCCGGAGCGCGTCCCGCTGACTCAGCAGCATCGTGGCGGGTCCCGCGAGCGAGTCCATCGCCACGTGCGCGGTCAGGTCGCAGGAACCGTCGGGTACGGGCGGTACCTGCCGCCCCTCCCGGAAACCGGTCAGTGTCCCGAACAACGGTCGCGACGCCGACAGGTGTCCATAGTCGACACATACCGCCAAGCCACGCTCCACAGTGGAGACCACGCCGGCCCAGGCAACGTCGCGCGGCAGGCCGATCTCGGCGAGCGCGCCCGGCACCGAAATGGGCCACCACCGGCGCAGCCACGCGGAGTCCTCAGTGGACACCGAACCGTCCAGCGACTCGTCCACGCGGACGTACCGGACCACCCCGGCGTCATCCACGGCCGCCACATCGAGTGGTACGTTGTCCAGCCACTCCGTCGCTATCACCAACCCGGTGACCGACCGCGGTGGATCCCGCTGCCATCTGATCGCGGACGGCAGGTCGGCGGGGCGCGGCGCCAGCTCGACGCCCACCGGCCGCAGGCGGGTCCGAAGCGACGAAGGGGCAGCGGCCAGCAGGGAGCGGAGCAGCTCCCCCCGCCCCGCGCCGACGTCCACGACATCGAGTGTCGCCGGGTGGTCGAGCGCCTCGTCGACGGCGCTCACAAGCGTTCGTACCGCGCCGGCCAGCCCCGGCGAGGCGAGGACGCTCGTGCGGAAATGCCTGCCGGCGCCGGCACCGGCCGTGAAGAAGCCAGTAGGCCCGTACAGCGACTCCTGCATCGCGACCCGCCACCGCACGGCAGCCAGCGTAGCTCCGAAGGTGTGTAGAAGTACGCGCTGGTACCGGTACATGTGCGTACTCCTGGCGGCCGTTCGCTGCCACCGTAACGGCATGAGCTGCTACACGATAATCAGCGCCGGGCCGGTGCCGGCGAGCATCAACTTCGAGCTGGATCTGGCGTACGGTGCCTCGACAGTGAGCCCGCCCCTGCTTTACGACGGCTCGGCCACCTGGGGGGCGACCGTCTACTCACTCGAGGGCGAGAACATCAGCACGCACCGCATCAAGGCGGACGGATTCCGCCTCGAGGGCGACGGCAACCGCATCGAGATCGCGACGAAGCCGTTCGAGCTGAACGCGGCTGGTCGCACCGAGATGCGCTCCATCCTGTCGGCCGTGCTCGACGTCGCCGACCAGCTGCGCGACGGATGCGCCGCGGCGCACCCGGCCAGGCTGGGCTTTCCGCCGAGCGTGGGCGAGCCCCAGTATTTCGCACCGGCGTGGCTGGAGCCGGCGGCCGCCTGCGTGTTTCCGCTGGGCCTGAGTGGCAAGGATCCGTACTACCGCAACAACTGTGGCGTGTGGGCCGCGCCGCAGGCCACGTTCTCGCTACCGCTGGCGAAGATCGACGATCTGGTGACCCGGATCCAGAAGAGCGAAGGCCTCGGGGTCGCCGGTCGAGCCTGGTCCGGCCCGTCCGGCTGGCGCCAGGGCGTCCGCAGCGTCGCGCTCTACGAGGCGCAGCGGTTTGTGAACGCCAGCCGGCTCGGCCACCTGCGGGCCAAGACGGTCCTCTCCGACGGCACCGTCGTGACGGACAAGAACTTCACGCCGGCCGTACAGGGGTTGCTGATTCTCATGGTCAGCTACCTGCGCACCGGCGGGCTGCCCTACGTGACGGGAGTCGACTACGAGGTCTTCCCCAAGGCGTACCTGCCGCTCAACAGCAAGACACCGTTCCGCCTGCTCTACGACGACCTCAGCGACGCCGAGAAGGCCGTGTTCAGCGAGCTGTACGGCGGTAGCGGCGCCCGGACGAACCTGTGGCGACTGGCCGATCCGACGGCGACCGCGAGCGCGGGCAGCACCAAGCTGTTCCCACCGCGGACCCATCTCAAACAGCTCGAGTTCTTCACCACAGAACCCACGTGGGACGAGTTCGTCGAGCTGACCATGACGAACACGCCCCTGCTGCGTACGGTGCCCGCGAGCAAGGTAAAGAAGGGCGAGGACGTGGGGTGCGAGGTGCTGTTCGCCCCGCTGTCGCGCATCATGCCGTACGAGGTCGGCAGCCTGCGGCTGACCGTCGAGATGCGCCGGCTCGGCTTCAACTGGGTACCGGCCCACCCGTTCACCGACAAGAAGGGCACGCGGCGGCCCGGCTGGAAGGACATGGTGGAGGCGCTCTACCGCCTGGCGCTCGACCTCAACGGGGTAGCGCTGCCCTGAGCGCGGCGAGATTGTTCACAGATCCTTGTCCCAGGTAATGGACGCGGGCGGATACTGGTGATCGACCGGTACCCCACTACGAGGACTGGATCACCGAAGATGAGCGCAACCCTGCGAACCGAGAGCACAGCCAGGAAACTCGCGGGCAAGAAGGTACTGACCGTCGGCATCATCGGAGCCGGACGCGTCGGCACCGCCCTCGGTACGGCGCTACGCCGCGCCGGCCACACCGTTACCGTCCAGCGCCGGGGCGCGATCGACATCCACCGGGTCGAGCTGGTCATCCTCGCGGTACCCGACGACGCCCTCGCCCCGCTCGTGGCGCACCTGGCCGAGGAGCGCGCCTTCCAGCCGGGTCAGGTCGTCGCCCATACCTCCGGAGCGCACGGGGTCGGCGTGCTGCATCCCGCCGTCGCCCGCGGCGTCCGCCCGCTGGCGCTGCATCCGGCGATGACGTTCGCCGGCCGGCCCGACGACGTCGATCGGCTGGCCGGCACGTCGTACGGCGTCACCGCCCCCGACGACGTCAAGCCCCTGGCCGAGCGCCTCGTCGCCGACCTCGGCGGGGTGCCGGAGTGGATCGCCGAGCAGGACCGGGCGATGTACCACACCGCGCTCGCGCACGGCGCCAACCATCTCGTCACGCTCGTCAACGAGGCCCTCGACCGGCTGCGCGACGCGGGGACCAGTCACCCGGAGCACGTCCTCGGTCCGCTGCTGCGCGCCGCGCTGGAGAACACGTTGCGGCTCGGCGACGCGGCGCTGACCGGGCCGGTCTCCCGGGGCGACGCCGGCACGATCGCCCGACACCTGGACACGCTGGCCGCCGCCGCACCCGATTCGGTGCCGAGCTACCTCGCGCTGGCCCGGCGTACCGCCGACCGGGCGATCGCGAGCGGCCGGCTGCGGCCGGCCGACGCCGAAACCCTGCTCGACGTCCTGGCGACGCGGCGATGATCACCGTCGGAACCCGCGCCGAGCTGAAGGAGGCGCGGGACGCGCTCACCGGCCGCACCGCGGTCGTGATGACGATGGGTGCCCTGCACGAGGGGCACCTGGCGCTGCTCCGGGAGGCCCGCGGACAGGCGGACCACCTGATCGCCACCATCTTCGTGAACCCGTTGCAGTTCGGACCGAACGAGGACTTCGACCGGTACCCCCGTACCTTCGAAAAGGACCTCGAGGCAACCGCGGACGCCGGCGTCGACGTGGTCTTCGCGCCCACCCGCGACGAGATCTATCCCGGCGGTGAGCCGGGCGTGCGGATCGACCCGGGCCCGCTCGGTAACGAGCTCGAGGGCGCGAGCCGGCCGGGCTTCTTCCACGGCGTGCTCACCGTCGTCCTCAAGCTGTTGCACCTGGTCCGGCCCGACGCGGCGTACTTCGGTGAGAAGGACTACCAGCAGCTCACGCTGATCCGCGCGATGGTGCGCGACCTGGACGTACCCGTCGAGATCGTGGGTGTGCCGACCGTTCGCGAGCCGGACGGCCTGGCGCTGTCCAGCCGCAACCGCTACCTCGACGGCCCGGAGCGCGTCGCCGCGCTCGCCCTGTCCCGGGCGCTGGCCGACGGCGCGGCCGCCGCCGCGCGTGGGGCCGGAGTCGCGGGCGCCCTCACCGCCGCGCAGAAGACATTCGACGGTACGTACGAAGCAAAGCTGGACTACCTGGCGCTGCGCGCCCCCGATCTGGCGCCGGTCGACGACAGTTATGTAGGGCCGGGGCGGATGCTCGTCGCGGCCTGGGTCGGCGGTACCCGCCTGATCGACAACGTGCCCGTGGAGGTGGCCGGCTGATGTTCCGCACGATGCTCAAGTCGAAGATCCATCGAGCCACGGTGACGCAGGCCGACCTGCACTACGTCGGCTCGGTCACCGTCGACGAGGATCTGTTGGACGCGGCCGACCTGCTGCCGGGTGAGCAGGTCGCGATCGTCGACGTGACCAACGGCGCTCGGCTCGAGACGTACATCATCCCGGGCCCGCGCGGTTCGGGAGTGATCGGCATCAACGGCGCCGCCGCGCGCCTGGTGCACACCGGTGACCTCGTCATCCTCATCGCGTACGGGCTGATGGACGACGAGACCGCGCGCGGCTATCGGCCGAAGGTCGTCCACGTCGATGCGGACAACCGGATCATCGAATTGGGGGCCGACCCAGCGGAGGTCGTACCGGGCCTGGCCGGTGACCCGATCCCCAGTAACTGAGTCGTTGCCGTATGCTCCGCGGGGCTATCCGCGACCCCTGGGGAGGGCGGCATGCGGCGGGCGTGGGGCGTACTGGTCGTCGTGCTGGCCTTGACCACGGCCAATTCCTGCCAACGGCCTCCGGGCACCGACGGCTCGCTGGCGGACGACTGGGCGGCGATATCCGAAGCCAAGGTGCCGGTGCCCGAGGTCGGGAGCTGTTACCGCACCTCGGCGACGTATGCGTGGGTGCTCGACAAGTACGTCGGCAGCACCACGCCCTCGTGTGAAGAGCCCCATCATCTGGAAACGTTCCATGTTGGCACGTTCTCCGGTGCGGACGCGTTGCGTCCCACGCCGCCGCCGAACGGCAGCCCGGAGGCCCGGCGGGCGTACGAGGCGTGTGCCACCGAGGCGAAGGCGTTCTTCGGCGAGGACTGGCGCAACGGTCGGCTCGACATCGCGGTGCTGTTCCCGACCAGCGCCCAGTGGACCGGGGATGCCCGTTTCTTCCGATGTGACGCGATGGAGCTGGCCAGTCCGGCCGGCCTCCTGCAGGAGCGGAAGGGCAGCCTGCGCGACGGGCTGAAGGGCGAGCGGCCGCTGGCGTTGAACTGCGCCGCGATCGTGCGCAACTCAACGGAGATCGAAGACCTCTCCCCGACCGCGTGTACGACGCCACACGACGTCGAGTTCGCCGGGATGTTCGTGGCGGCTGATGTGCCGTACCCGGACAAGGCCGAGGAGCGGCAGCGGCTGGGCAACGGCTGCCAATCGATCTTCCTGGGGTACGTCGGCGTGACGGCCGGGCAGTGGAGCAGCTCGCGCCGCGATCTGAGCTACCTGTCCTGGTTGGCGGCGGGCGCGGACGGCTGGCAGATGGGCAACCGGGGCGTGCGGTGCTACGTGATGGTGCTCGACGGCGTCAAGGTCAAGGCGTCGCTGAAATCGATCGGTACGCGACCACTTCCGCGCTGACTCCGCCGTCGCTACGCTGGCGCCCTCAAAGGTTCTCGGGCGGAAGGCATAGCCCGAATCAGGCAGGTCTCATCAAGCGGGGGAGGAACGTCATGAGAGGGCGCTGGTTAGCCGCCGTCGCGGTAGCGGGAACCGCCGCGGTCCTACTCGGCGGCTGTGGCTTGCCGAACGGGGTGGACGGCAAGCTCCCTGACGACTGGGCGGTGCTCGCCCCGCCGGAGGGGTGGCAGCCCGAGGCCGGCACTTGTCACACCGTGTACCAGGAGACGATCTCGCGCGAGGCCTACACTCCGGTCGCCTGCACCGAGAGCCACAAAGTGGAGACCGTGCACGTGGGCACGTTCACCGGTGACGATGCCAACCGCAGCGACGCGCCGCCGCCGGAGTCGCCGGGCATGCGGGCCGCGTACGCCGACTGCGAGGGCAAGGCCAAGGAGTTCCTCGGCGAGGACTGGCGGAACGGGCGGCTGTGGCTCGAGCTCGCGCTGCCATCGGCGGCCGGCTGGTTAGGCGGCGCCCGGTGGTACCGGTGTGAACTTTGGGAGATCAACGACATCGACAAAGAGGACTCGACCCGGGTGTCACGCACCGCCAGCCTGCGGGATGCCTTGCGCGGCCAGCGGCCGCTCGGGTACGGCTGCTACACGGTGACCTTGAAGAACGACGACATCGACAAGATGGTCCCGATCGCGTGCAACAAGGCGCACCAGGCCGAGTTCGCCGGGGTCTTTCTCGGCAAGGACACGCCGTACCCAACCGACGACGCGGACCGGAGCAAGGCCTTCGCGCCGGGTTGCGTGAGCGTGATCGCCCGGTTCGCGGGAGTCCCCGACGACGGCAACACCAAGTACCGGTTCGGATACATCTGGCAGTCGTTCGGCGAGGACGAGTGGCTGCGCGGCAACCGGGGCGTGCGTTGCTACTTCTACCTGAGCAAGAACGTCACCCGGTCGATGCGCGGGGCCGGGCCGAAGGTGCTGCCCATCAGGTGACGGTATGCTGCCCGCAGACCCCTGGGGAGGGACGTCATGCGGCGTTGGTACGCGGCTACCGGGCTGGCCTGCTCGACCTTTCTCGTGCTCGCGGCGTGTAGCGTGCCGCCCGGCGCGGACGGCAAGCTCTTCGACGACTGGGGGCCACTGGGCGAGGCGAAGGTGGCGGTGCCCGTAGCCGGGCAGTGCTTCACATCGAGCACCAGCAACGCTTTCCGGCTCGAGGTGTCCACGTTCGACGCGGCCAACTCGTGCTCGGTAGACCACGCGGTCGAGCTCGCCCATGTCGGCGAGATCACCGGCGTCGACGCGAATGGCGACTCGGTACCAGCAACGGACAGCCCCGCCGGCAAGGCCGCGTACTCCGGCTGTGCCACCGCCGTCCAGGAGTTCCTCGGCGCCGCCTGGCAGACCGGTCGGGTACACCTGCTCGTCGGTCTTCCGAGCGAGAAGCAGTGGGCCGGCGGCGCGCGGTACTACCGCTGCGACCTCGTGGAGATCTCCGACGAGGCCGGCAAGGTGGTGACCCGCAAGGAGAGCCTGCGTGACGGGCTGCGCGGGGAGCGGGCTATCGCGCTGTCCTGCGTCAACGACTTCGGTGACAGCGACGAGTCGGTCGACGGCATCGACTTCATCGCCTGTACCGGCAAGCACACCGCCGAGTTCAGCGGCGTGTTCACGGTGACGCCGGCGAACCGCGCGTACCCGGGCGACGACAAACTCTCCGACATCGTGCTCGACGGCTGCGAACAGTTGGCCGCCAAGTACCTCGGGTTGCCGAACACCAACATCCCGGAGGGTCTGGGCTGGTTCTCCCTCGGTACCTCCCAAGACGACTGGGGCCAGGGCAACCAGAGCGTCCGGTGCTACGTCGGCGTCTTCGACCGCAAGCGGCCGATCCGGGCCGGGGCGACCATCAAGGGGCTGGGCAACAAGCCGATTCCCCGCTGAGTACCGCCCGCGGCGTGTCGTGTTGACTGACAGGATGCGCCTGCCGGACCTACCCGTCGTACCGCGCCGACTTGCCGGGCCGGATCCCGGCTGGGCCGAGCCGACCGACGTGGTCGTGGTCGGTTCGGGTATCGCCGGACTCACCACGGCCCTGCACCTGCGCGAGGCCGGCCTGCACGTGACGGTCGTGACGAAGGTGAACATCGATGACGGCTCCACCCGCTGGGCGCAGGGCGGTATCGCGGCCGTGCTGGACCCGCTCGACTCACCCGCCGCGCACGCGCGGGACACCATCGTCGCCGGCGTCGGGCTGTGCGATCCGGCCGCCGTCGACGTGCTGGTGCGCGAGGGACCGGCGCGGGTACGTGAGCTGATCCGGCTCGGTGCCGCGTTCGACCGGCACGCGGACGGGACGCTGATGCTCACCCGCGAGGGCGGGCACAGCGCCAACCGCATCGTGCACGCCGGCGGCGACGCCACCGGCGCGGAGGTGCAGCGCGCTCTCCATGCCGCGGTACGCCGGGACCCGTGGATCCGTCTCGTCGAGCACGCGCTGGTGCTGGACCTGCTGTTCGACCGTACCGGTCGGGCGGCCGGGATCACCTTGCACGTACTGGGGGAGGGCCGGGAGGACGGCGTGGGCGCGATCCACGCCCGGGCCGTGGTGCTCGCCACGGGCGGCCTCGGTCAGGTGTACGCGTCGACCACCAACCCGGTGGTGTCCACAGGGGACGGTGTCGCGCTCGCGCTGCGGGCGGGTGCGGCGGTCGCCGACATCGAGTTCGTCCAGTTCCACCCGACCGCGCTGTACCTGCCCGCCGACGGTAGTGCGCAGCAGCCGCTCGTGTCCGAGGCACTGCGCGGCGAGGGGGCGTACCTCGTCGACGGAGACGGCAAAAGGTTCATGGTGGGCCAGCACGACCTGGCCGAGCTGGCGCCGCGGGACGTGGTAGCCAAGGCGATCCACCGGGTGATGCTGGCCTCCGGCGCGGACCACGTGTACCTCGACGCCCGGCACCTGGGCGGGGCGTTCCTCGCGGCCCGGTTCCCGACGATCGTGGCGTACTGCCGCGCCGCCGGTATCGAGCCGGGCGAGGACCTGATTCCGGTGGCGCCGGCGGCGCACTACGCGAGCGGCGGAGTCCAGACCGACCTGCACGGCCGTACCTCGATCCCCGGGCTGTACGCGTGCGGTGAGGTCGCCTGTACCGGTGTCCACGGCGCGAACCGGCTGGCCAGCAACTCACTGCTGGAGGGGCTGGTCTTCGCCCGCCGGATCGCGACGGCGATCGCCCGAGATCAACGCAGTTCCGCCGAAAGTGGCGCTACGACCGACCCTGATTACGCCAGTTCCGCCGAAATCGCGGCGACCTCGAGCCCGGCGCTACGCCCGGGTTTGCAGGTCGCCATGACGCGCGGGGCGGGGGTGTTGCGGTCGGCGGAGTCGCTCGCGGAGACGGCGGGCGAACTGGTCCGCCTGGGCGCGGAGTCGGCGCAGCCGATGACGGCCAGTTGGGAGGCGACCAACCTGCTGACCGTGGCCGCGGCTCTGGTCGCCTCGGCGTACTCCCGTGAGGAGACCCGCGGGTGCCACTGGCGCGAGGACTTCGTCGAGGCGCGGGAGGAGTGGTTGGGTCACCTCGTCGCCGCGATCGGACCGGACGGAAGCCTGACCGAGACGTGGCAGAAATGCTGAGGGGCGCAGAACTAGACCTGGATGCCGTGCTGGCCATTGTGGACAGAGCGCTCGCCGAGGACCTCGGGCCGGACCGGTTGGACGTCACGAGCGTCGCCACGATCCCCGCGGACCAGACCGACGTCGGGCACATCGTGGCCCGCGCCGACGGCGTGGTCGCCGGGCTGCCCGTGGCGGCCTTGGTCTTCGAGCGGGCGGACCCCCGTACACAGTGGACTGCCAAAACCCACGACGGCGCGCGGGTGGCCCGTGGTGACGTGCTGGCCGCGGTGGCCGGCCCCACCCGGGCGTTGCTGTCCGCCGAACGCACCGCGTTGAACCTGCTGTGCGGGATGTCCGGAGTGGCCACGCACACGCGGGCGTGGGCGGACGCGCTCGCCGGCACGAAGACCCGGGTGCTGGACACCCGCAAGACGACGCCGGGGTTGCGGGTGTTGGAGAAGTACGCGGTACGGGTCGGCGGCGGCACGAACAAGCGGATGGGCCTGTACGACGTCGCGATGGTCAAGGACAACCACAAGCTCGCGGCGGGCGGGCTGACCAGCGCCTACCGGCGGGTGCGCGAGGCGTTCCCGGACTTACCGGTGCAGGTCGAGGTGACCACAGTGGACGAAGCGGTCGAGGCGGTGACCGTGGGCGCCACCTTTCTGCTGTGCGACAACATGTCACCGGCACTGCTGCGCGAGGTCGTGGCCGCGGTCGGCGGGCGAGCCGAGCTGGAGGCGACCGGCGGGCTGACGCTGGACCGGGCGGTCGACTACGCCGAAACCGGTGTCGACTACCTCTCGGTCGGGGCGCTGACCCACTCCTCGCCTATCGTGGACATCGCGCTGGACCTGATTCCACGGGAGTGAACCGATGCTGCTGTGCATCGACATCGGCAACACGAACATCGTGCTGGCCACCTTCGACGGCGACAAGCTCGTCCACTCGTGGCGGGTCAAGACGGACGCCCGCGCCACGGCGGACGAAATGGGGCTGTTGTTCCGCGGACTGCTCGCGGGTGACGCAGTGGAGATCACCGGGGTGGCCGCGTGCTCCACGGTCCCCGCGGCGCTGCGGTCGCTGCGCACGATGCTCGGCCGGTACTACGGCTCGGTGCCCAGCCTGATCGTGGAGACCGGGGTCCGCACCGGTGTCCAGTTGGCCATCGACAACCCCAAGGAGGTCGGCTCCGACCGGGTGGTCAACACGCTGGCGGCGTACACCATCTACGGTGGACCGTCCATTGTGGTGGATATCGGGACAACGATGACATTCGATGTCATCAGCGAGCGGGGCGAGTTCCTGGGCGGCGCGTTCACGCCGGGTATCGAGATCTCGTTCGACGCGCTCGCCGAGCGGGCGGCCCAGCTGCGCAAGGTCGAGCCGGCCGTACCGCGTTCGGTGATCGGCAAGAACACCGTCGAATGCCTGCAGTCCGGCATGTACTTCGGCTACGCCGGGCTCGTCGACCGCATCGTCGAGCGGATGGCCGAGGAACTGGGCCCGCTGCGGGCGGTCATCGCCACCGGTGGACTCGCGCCGGTCGTACTCGGCGAGTGCCGCACGATCACACACCACGAGCCGATGATCACGTTGATCGGGTTGCGGATGGTATATGAACGCAACGCCCGCTAGCTCCTATTAGTCTTTCCAGGGTGACGGATGAACGCACCACGGAAGCCGACGACCTGCCGGAGCAGATGCGGGTCCGCCGCGCGAAGCGGACACAGCTGCTCGACAGCGGCGTACCGGCGTACCCGGTCGAGTTCGCCCGGACGGCGACGCTGGCCGAGGTCCGCGAGCGGTACGCGGACCTGCCCACCGACACGGCAACCGGTGACAGGGTCGCGGTAGCCGGTCGGGTGATCTTCATCCGGAATACCGGAAAGCTATGCTTCGCGACCCTCCGGGAGGGCGACGGTACCGAGTTGCAGGCGATGCTCTCGCTGGACCGGGTCGGCGCCGAGCGGCTGGAGGCGTGGAAGCGGCTGGTCGACATCGGCGACCACGTCGGGATCCCCGGTGAGGTGATCACGAGCCGGCGCGGGGAGCTGTCGGTGCTCGCGTCCGACTGGGTGATGACCGCCAAAGCCCTGCGTCCGCTGCCGGTCTCGCACAAGCCGCTGTCCGAGGAGTCCCGGGTCCGGCAGCGGTACGTCGACTTGATCATGCGGGATCAGGCCCGTGCGACGGTACGCAAACGCGCCGCCGTCGTCCGCTCGTTGCGCGACTCATTGCACGGCCGGGGTTACCTCGAGGCCGAGACGCCGATGCTCCAGCTTCTGCACGGCGGCGCGGCAGCCCGTCCTTTCGTCACCCACAGCAATGCACTCGATATCGATCTGTACCTGCGAATCGCGCCAGAGCTGTTCCTGAAGCGCTGTGTGGTCGGCGGGATCGAAAAGGTCTTTGAAATCAACCGCGTCTTCCGGAACGAAGGAGTCGACTCCACACACTCCCCGGAGTTCGCGATGCTCGAGGCCTACGAGGCGTACGCCGACTACAACTCTATGGCCACCCTCACCCGGGAACTGGTCCAGGAGGCAGCGGTCACGGTGGCCGGATCCACCGTGGTACGGCATCACGACGGCTCTGAGTTCGACCTCGGTGGTACGTGGCGTGAGGTAACGCTCTACGGATCGTTGTCAGATGCGGTCGGTGAGGACATCACCGTAGAAACGCCTATGGCCAAACTCGTCGAATACGCAGAAAAGCACGATGTCCCTGTTGACGCTGCGTGGGGTCCCGGAAAGCTCGCGGAGGAGCTGTTCGAGGCCCTCGTCGTACCGGGTCTCGTCGAGCCCACGTTCGTCCGCGACTATCCCGAGGAGACCGCGCCGCTGACTCGCCAACACCGTACGCAGCGGGGTCTCACCGAGAAGTGGGATCTCTACGTCCGGGGAATCGAGCTCGCAACCGCGTACTCGGAACTGGTCGATCCGGTGGTCCAACGGGAACGGCTCGTCGCCCAGTCGTTACTTGCCGCAAAGGGAGATCCCGAAGCCATGCGGCTGGACGAGGACTTCCTCCGGGCAATGGAGTACGGAATGCCGCCCATGGGTGGGATGGGCATGGGGATCGACCGCCTTCTGATGGCGCTCACAGGTCTCGGCATTCGGGAGACCATCCTCTTTCCATTGGTTCGGCCCGAGTAATCTTTCCCGCGTTGTTGACGCAACGGGCATCGTTTGGGTTATCGTCCTCCCGAGAGAAACGTAATCGGCGCACGCGCCGAATGGCGGATTGCGGTAACTATGGGGAACGGGCTCGACCGCCGAGGCTGGCCGCCGGGGGCGAGCCGACGGGTCCGAGCCTGCTGAGGGGAAGAAGTACGCCATGGCACGAAGAGAAATTGTTGTCCTCGAGGACGATCTCGACGGCGGGGACGCCGCCGAGACGGTCAAGTTCGGTCTCGACGGCGTCCAGTACGAGATCGATCTGAACAGTAAGAATGCCGGGAAGCTGCGCGAGGCGATCTCGCCCTATGTCACCGCCGGCCGCCGGGTCGGCCGCGGCGGTCTGACGATCGGCGGCCGGGCGGCATCCGCCCGCAGCCGCGGCGGCGCAACCTCCGATCGCGAGCAAAACAAGGCAATTCGGTCGTGGGCCAAGAAGGCCGGCAAACCAATCTCAGACCGGGGCAGGATCCCGCAGGAGATTGTCGATGAGTACCACAAGAAGGCTGGCCGCTAGACGCAGGCCGCCTTCCCCCGACGTGCGGGCGCTCCGGCCGACCGGGCCGGGGCGCCTTCTGGCATGTCGGTCCAGGATTACGGTGAGTCGGGTCACGTCCGAGATTTCGCTCTCCGCGTAGCGGACGGCGCGGCGGAACACACACGCCTTGTCCTCGGTTGCCGATTGGGTCGATGCACGCACTACGGAGTCATGCAGTGTCGGGCATCAGCGATAGAGTGGTGACACGGAGCCACCACGGTTGCGGATCTTCGGTGCCCAGCGCACGTGAGGAGCACGAGGGAATGTTCGAGCGGTTCACCGACCGAGCGCGGCGGGTTGTCGTCCTGGCCCAGGAGGAGGCCCGGATGCTCAACCACAACTACATCGGCACCGAGCACATCCTGCTCGGGCTCATCCACGAGGGTGAGGGCGTAGCCGCGAAGGCCCTGGAGAGCCTCGGCATCTCCCTCGAGGGCGTACGCCAGCAGGTGGAGGAAATCATCGGCCAGGGCCAGCAGGCGCCGAGCGGGCACATCCCGTTCACGCCGCGGGCCAAGAAGGTGTTGGAGCTCTCGCTGCGCGAGGCTCTGCAGCTCGGCCACAACTACATCGGCACCGAGCACATCCTGCTCGGGCTGATCCGTGAAGGCGAGGGCGTGGCCGCCCAGGTGCTGGTCAAGCTCGGCGCCGACCTCAACCGAGTCCGCCAGCAGGTGATCCAGCTGCTGTCCGGCTACCAGGGCAAGGAGCCGGCCGCCGCCGGCACCGGTGCCTCCGGCGAGGCCGCCCCGTCGACCTCGCTGGTCCTCGACCAGTTCGGGCGCAACCTGACCCAGCTGGCCCGGGAGGGCAAGGTCGACCCGGTCATCGGCCGGGAGAAGGAAATCGAGCGGGTCATGCAGGTGCTGTCCCGCCGGACCAAGAACAACCCCGTCCTGATCGGGGAGCCCGGCGTCGGCAAGACCGCCGTCGTGGAAGGGCTGGCCCAGAAGATCATCAAGGGCGAGGTACCGGAGACGCTCAAGGACAAGCAGCTGTACACGCTGGACCTGGGCGCCCTGGTGGCCGGTTCCCGCTACCGCGGCGACTTCGAGGAGCGCTTGAAGAAGGTGCTCAAGGAGATCCGCACCCGCGGCGACATCATCCTGTTCATCGACGAGATCCACACGCTGGTCGGGGCGGGTGCCGCCGAGGGCGCGATCGACGCGGCCTCGATCCTGAAGCCGATGCTGGCCAGGGGCGAGCTGCAGACGATCGGCGCGACGACCCTCGACGAGTACCGGAAACATCTCGAGAAGGACGCCGCCCTGGAGCGCCGCTTCCAGCCGATCCAGGTCGGGGAGCCGACGCTGGCGCACACCATCGAGATCCTCAAGGGTCTGCGCGACCGGTACGAGGCCCACCACCGGGTGAGCATCACCGACGCCGCCCTGGTCGCCGCCGCGACGCTGGCCGACCGGTACATCTCGGACCGCTTCCTGCCGGACAAGGCGATCGACCTGATCGACGAGGCCGGTGCCCGGATGCGCATCCGTCGGATGACCGCACCGCCAGACCTGCGCGACTTCGACGAGAAGATCGCTCAGGTACGCCGCGACAAGGAGTCCGCGATCGACGCGCAGGACTTCGAGCGCGCCGCCCAGCTGCGGGACAAGGAGAAGCAGCTGCTCGGCCAGAAGGCCCAGCGGGAGAAGGAGTGGAAGGCCGGCGACCTCGACGTGGTCAGCGAGGTCGACGACGAGCAGATCGCCGAGGTCCTGGCGAACTGGACCGGCATCCCGGTCTACAAGCTGACCGAGGAGGAGACCTCCCGGCTGCTGCGCATGGAGGACGAGCTGCACAAGCGGATCGTCGGCCAGTCGGACGCGGTCAAGGCCGTGTCCAAGGCGATCCGACGCACCCGGGCCGGTCTCAAGGACCCCAAGCGCCCGTCCGGCTCGTTCATCTTCGCCGGCCCGTCCGGCGTGGGTAAGACCGAGCTGTCCAAGGCGCTCGCGGAGTTCCTGTTCGGCAGCGAGGACTCGCTGATCCAGCTGGACATGAGCGAGTTCCACGACCGGTACACGGTGTCCCGCCTGGTCGGCGCCCCACCCGGGTACGTCGGCTACGACGAGGGCGGCCAGCTCACCGAGAAGGTGCGCCGCCGGCCGTTCTCCGTGGTGCTCTTCGACGAGATCGAGAAGGCCCACCCGGACGTGTTCAACACGCTCCTGCAGATCCTTGAGGACGGGCGGCTGACCGACGGCCAGGGCCGCATCGTGGACTTCAAGAACACGGTGATCATCCTCACCACCAACCTCGGCACCCGTGACGTGGCCAAGGCGGTGAGCTTCGGCTTCCAGTCCAGCGAGGACACCGAGAGCAACTACGAGCGGATGAAGCAGAAGGTCAACGACGAGCTCAAGCAGCACTTCCGGCCGGAGTTCCTGAACCGGATCGACGACACGATCGTGTTCCACCAGCTCAGCCCGGAGGAGATCCTGTCGATCGTGGACATCATGATCGCCCGGATCGAAGCCCAGCTGCGCAACAAGGACATGGGCCTGGAGGTGACCAGCGCCGCCAAGCAGTTCCTGGCGAACAAGGGCTTCGACCCGGTCCTCGGCGCGCGGCCGCTGCGCCGCACGATCCAGCGGGAGGTCGAGGACTCGCTCTCCGAGCGGATCCTGTTCAACGAGCTACGCCCCGGCCAGATCATCGTCGTCGACTGCGAGGGCGACCCGGCCGACATCGACCACGCGCGGCTGACCTTCCGGGGTGCGGACAAGCCGGTCGAGGTCCCCGACGCGGTGCCCGCCGACCTGAGCGGCCCCGGCACGCCGACCATCTCCGAGGAGAAGGCCAGCTAGGAGAGAAGCCAGCTAGGACTCAAGGTGCGTGGGGCGCCACCGGTTCGCCGGTGGCGCCCCACGCTATGCCCAGCTGTGCTCTGGCGGCTCCGCTGTGCTCTGGCGGCTCCGCTGTGCTCTGGCTGCTCAGCTGTTGCGCGGGTGGCTGGCTGTGTGCGTACGCCCGGTGTGGCGGCGTCTGGCTCACCCCGACCCGGGTGCTGCGGCGTCCGCAGCCCGCTCCCCGACCAGCGCGTAGCGGCCGGCGCCGACCTCCTCGACCAGGCCGTCGGTGACCAGGCCGGTCAGCGCCCGGGTCCGCTGCGGGCCGTCCAGCCAGAGCAGATCCAGCCTGGTACGGCTGACCGGCCCGCTCGCCTCCCGCAACGCGGCGAGCAGGATGCCCCGGACCTGCCGGTCGGTGCCGGCGTAGCGCTGTGGCCGTCGGCTCGGGCCAGTGCCGGCGGGGCACCCGGCCAGCCGCCAACCGCAGCCCAGGCGCAGCGGGCAGTCCGCGCAGCGGGGGCCGCGTGCCGTGCACACCAGCGCCCCAAGCTCCATGAACGCCGCGCTCGCCCGCGCCGCCCGCGCCGGGTCGTCAGGCAGCAGGGCCTCGGTGGCGGCCAGGTCGGCTGCGGTAGTCACCGCTCCGGGGTCGGGCTCGCCGGCCACTGCCCGGGCCACCAGCCGGCGCACGTTCGTGTCCACCACCGGATGCCGCTGGCCGTGGGCGAACGCGGCCACCGCCCGTGCGGTGTACGCCCCCACGCCGGGCAGCGCGAGCAGGTCGGCGAGCTCGGTGGGGACGTCCCCGCCGTGCCTGGCCACGATCGCCGACGCGCACTCGTGCAGCCGCAGTGCCCGGCGCGGGTAGCCCAGCCGCCCCCAGGCGCGGATCGCCGCGGCCGGCGTGTCCGCCGCCAGCGCGGCCGGCGTGGGCCAGCGGGCCAGCCACTCGTGGTAGGCCGGGAGCACCCGGGCGACCGGGGTCTGCTGCAGCATCACCTCGCTGACCAGGATCCCCCACGCGCCGGCGTCCGGCCGCCGCCACGGCAGGTCCCGGGCGTTCTCGTCGTACCACCGGATCGCGGCGCTGGCGACATCCATCGCCGGCAGCCTAGCCGCCTCCACAGTGGAGAAGGCGTCGGCCCGGCGGGTGTGGTGGGCGTCGGCCCGGCGGAGGCGGCGGGGTGCGTTGGTGTGGCGGGTGTTGGGCCGTATGCGATGTTCCGGTGTATCGGGGCGCGCGGCGCGTCGCCCCGTCACCGGAGCGTTCCGGCGGATAACGTGAGGACATCATGAGACTGACGGTCGGCCCGCTGCCTCCTGCCGTCTACTGGCGGCGCCGGGGCATCGTGCTCGGCGCGCTGGTGCTCCTCATCAGCATCATCGCCTTCTCGTGCGGGTCCTCCGACGAGCCCAGCCAACCGCGGTCGCGGACGTCGCCCACCCCCAGCTGGACGGGGATCGCGGTCGGGCCGGTGGTCACCGCTGACCCCACGACGTCGGCCTCGGCGCCGGCCACCCCCAGCGGCACACCGCCGAGCGAGGAGTGCTCGGACGCGGAGATCTCCGTCATGCCGGCGACCGCCGGCAACAAGACCCAGCTCGCGCGCGGCGAGGCCGTAACGGTCTACCTGCGCATCCGCAACATCGGCACCCGTACGTGCAACCGGGACGTGGGAGCCGACGAGCAGGAGCTGCAGATCAGCCAGGGTACGCAGGTGCTGTGGTCGTCCGACCACTGCGGCGGGGCGAGGGGCTCCTCCGTCCTCCCGCTGCCACCCGGCAAGGAGCTGGAGTTCAACGTGCTGTGGAACGGCCGGACCTCGACGAACTGCCAGACCCGGTCGCTGCCCAGCCTCGGTACGTACCAGCTCTACGCAAGGGTGGGCACGAAGAGCAGCCCACCGGTGACCTTGACGATCGCCTGAGCCGGGGCCGGCGACGTAGCCGGCGTCGGGCCAGACGTGCCGCTCGGGGTCAGACGTACCGCTCGAGGATCGAGGCCTCGGCGAGGCGGGACAGGCCCTCCCGCACCCCCCGGGCCCGGGCGTCGCCCACGCCGTCGACGGCCTGCAGGTCCTCGACGGTCGCCCCGAGCAGCCGCTGTAACGACCCGAAGTGGTCCACCAGCCGGTCCACCACCGCCTGCGGCAGCCGCGGCACCTTGGCCAGCAGGCGGAACCCGCGCGGGGACACCGCGGCGTCGAGCGCGTCGGTGGCGCCGGGATAGCCCATCGCCTTACCCACGGCGACCAGGTCGATGAGGTCCGTCGCGGAGAGCCTGGCCAGGTCCTCCAGCGCCTCGTCGAGCTGGCGTGGCTTGCGGCCGGTCGGCAGGTAGTCCCGGATGACCAGGGTGCGGTCGATCTCGACACCGGCCATCAGCTCGTCGAGCTGGAGCGCGAGCAGCCGGCCGTCGGTGCCGAGCTCCACCACGTAGCCGGCGATCTCGTCGGCGATCCGGCACACCATCTCCAGCCGCTGCACGACGGCGACCGCGTCCCGTACGGTCACCAGGTCCTCGATCTCCAGCG
The DNA here is from genome assembly GCA_035650075.1 of Micromonosporaceae bacterium. Lineage (GTDB taxonomy): Bacteria > Actinomycetota > Actinomycetes > Mycobacteriales > Micromonosporaceae > DASSUC01. The sequence goes on from DASRII010000336.1 coordinate 56,764, forward strand.
CCGAGAGCGTGCCGGACACCTCGTCCAGCCGCAGCTTGTACCGCTCGAGCGTCTGGAGTGCCTGGTTGGCGCGGGAGAGGATGGCGGCTGAGTCGTCAAGGACGTGTCGCTGGCCGGTGACGTAGAGCCCGATGATGCGCATCGACTGGGAGACCGAGATGACCGGGTAGCCGGTCTGCTTGGCCACCCGCTCGGCGGTGCGGTGACGCGTCCCCGACTCCTCGGACGGGATCGCCGGATCGGGCATCAGGTGTACGGCGGCCCGCACGATCCGCGTGCCGTCGCTGGAGAGCACGACCGCACCGTCCATTTTGCACAGTTCCCGCAGCCGGGTCGCTGAGAACTCCACATCGAGCGGGAAACCCCCGGTGCAGAGGGAGTCCACGGTGCTGTCGTAGCCGAGCACGATGAGCGCACCGGTCCGCCCGCGCAGGATCCGCTCCAGCCCGTCCCGCAGCGCCGTGCCAGGCGCCACCAGCGCAAGTGTGGCGCGCACCGGGTCGCCGCTGGCGCTGGCGCCGGGTCCGGCCCAGCTGTTAGCGCGGTCGATCGGCACCCGCACAGTCTACGGATCCCTGTCCGTCCAGTGCTGT
>DASRII010000337.1:0-22870 GCA_035650075.1 Micromonosporaceae bacterium
CGGCCGGCGGGTTCTTCGGCTGGGTACGCCACCCGTTCGCCGGACGCTCCACCGATGACGTGGTCCGCGAGCTGGCCGTCCGGTACGACACACTGGTCATTCCCGGTACCGCGTTCCTGCCCGACGACCGCCGTACGTTCCGCGTCAGCTTCAGCAACGTCGACCGGTCCGCGATCACCGACTTCGCCGACCGGCTCACCGCGGCCGGCGGCCCCCCTCCCGTCGATGGGCGGGGTCACCCGATCCGGCGTAGCTCGGTCCGGTAGCGCTTGGCCAGATCGCGGTAATCGCCGACGGCCTCGGCGATCCAGTCGGCGAGGTCGGGGGCGGGGCGGGAACGGGCGGGGATGCCGAGCGCGATGTGCCCGGACGGTACGACGGCATCCCCCGGTACCAGCGCACCGGCTCCGACGGCTGCGCCGGACTCGATGACAACCCGGTTGAGCACCACCGAGCCCGAGCCGATGAGGCAGTCGTCGTGGATCCGGCAGCCTTCGAGGTGGGCGTTGTGCCCGACCACGCACCGGGAGCCGACGATGGTCGGCCAGTCGGCGGTGGTGTGGACGATCGTGCCGTCCTGGATGGATGTGAGTCCGCCGATCTCGATCCGTCCGTAGTCCGCGCGCAGCACCGCCGTGGGCCAGATAGACGCACCGGCGCCGATGCGGACCGCTCCGATGACCACCGCGTCGGGATGCACGAACGCGTCCGGATGGATGTCCGGGGTCAGCTCACCCAACGCATATATGACCATCAATCACCTGTCGCGATCGATTCGAGCAGCAGCGTCGCCGCGGCGGCTCGTTGCTCCACTCTGCGGATCTTACCGGACGTGCGCCTTGTCCACATCGGACGGTAGCCACCTGAGCCGTCTACGCCCCCGCTGCCGCCACGATAAGGCGATCTGCCCGACGCGGCCGCCGGTACTTACGGCGACCATCGAGTCGGGGAGGTCACATGTCCAGACTTGCCACGCTGCTGGCCGCCGTCGTCGTCCTGTTCAGCTCCACCGCTTGTCTGCCCGAGGAGGAGGCCGAGGACGATCCCCGGGTTTGGGCGGTGGACCTCATACCGGACGACGGCAGCACCTCCGAAAAGCAGGCGACGTGGGCGGGCGAGGACCATCAGGTCACGCTGCGGTTCGTGGTGTACGCCACTACCTGCGCACCGGAGGCTTACGAGCACGCGCTGGACCGGGGCAACGGCTACGGTCACACGGCCTGCCTCGTCAACCCGAGCCCGGAGATCGCGACGTCGCTGAACCGCGACTACCCGGAGATGAAGATCAGCGAGCTGACGATCACGGCGCATGCGCAGATCGTCATCGAACTCGGCGACCAGCGGGTCGAGAGCATCGACGGGGGCCGGGTCGGGCCGCTGAGAATGGGCGAGCCCGTCCTGCTCGACGCGGTGAGCTGGAAGTTCGATCCGTCCATAAAGCCGCACATCACCGACGGCACCGGCAATGTCCCGTACCGGATCTACGGCATGCTGAGCGACTGCCGGCTGAGCAACGGATCCGCGTGCGGCGCCAACAGCCGCCGCATCGCCTTCAGCCCACCCGGCGAGGGAGTCGGCTCTACCGGGCGCGGACTCGGTGCGGCCGGAGCCGAGCTGACCATCCCCGACCGGGCCGCCGGCCTGACCAAGCTGGCCCTGGGATCGGGGCAGGAAGGTAACTGGCCCAGCCCGCCCCAGAACCGGCCGATCGGCACCATCCCGGTACGCCGTACCGCCTTCGGCCTCTACCAAGCCGGCCGCGGCCTGGGCCGGGTGTACTTCTGGGGCGCCGAACTGGCCCAACCGCCACCGGTCGACCAGACCATCGTCGAACAGGCGCTCGGCATGGGCGTGATCGCCGGCGGGCTGCTCGTCCCCAACTCCAGCCAGCTGCGGCAGTACGACGCCGGTCCCCTCGGCGGCCAGGTGTGGTGCCAGACCTACCGACACAAGGTGCTCGCCCAGACTCTCTACGGCTGCGGCTGGGTCGACCAGTCGACGGTGGGCACGATCTCGGTCAACGACTACGCCCTCACGGAACTCGGCCTCACCGAAGCCGAAGCCGCCGCGCTCCTCGTTCGGATGCGGGCCGACATCGAGACCGTACGCTAGTCTCTCGCGCCCGCCGCCCGAAGCAGCTCGACCGTCCGGGAGTCACCCGACAGCGTCGCCCAGTACAGCGGCGCCTGGCCGGTTCCACGGTCCTCGCGCAGGTTCGGGTCGGCGCCGTGCTCGAGGAGTACGCGTACCGTGTCGGCGTGCCCATGCGCGGACGCCCCGCACAGCGGCGTGCCCTGGTCCCCGTGGCCACTCTCGGCGTCGGGCGAGGCCCCGGCCTCGAGCAGCAGCAGCGCGACCTCGGCCTCGCCCTGAACGCCTGCCAGGTACAGCGGAGTCGTGCCCTCACTGTCGGGCGCCACCGGATCCGCTCCCGCGCGCAGCAACGCGACCACCGCCGAAGCGTCCCCGGCCAGGATCGCGTTCATCAGCCGCTCGGTTAGCACTCCGCCCATGGTAGGAGGCTCCCCCGATCGACCGAGGGCGCCGTTTCATACCTAGAGCTACCATGCATCGTACTTCTAGGTCTCAGGGTGGTGCGATGCATGTAGCAAAGGACCTCGTAGCGGCTTCGACGACACCGATGGTGCTGGGCATCCTCGCCGTAGGCGAGAGCTACGGCTATGCGATCCTCAAGCAGGTCGACGAGGTATCCGGGGGCGACCTGATGTGGACGGACGGCCTGCTCTACCCGCTACTGCACCGGCTCGAGCGGCTCGGTCTCATCGAGTCGAGCTGGCGCACCTCGCCCGGTGGCCGCCGGCGCAAGTACTACCGGATCACCAGTCGAGGACGTGCCGAGCTGGCGGAACAACGCCGCCAGTGGGCGGCCGTCGTCAAGGCGCTCGAGAACATCTGGCCCTCGGGTGGGCTGCCGTCGATCGCCGCGCTACCGCTGGAGGCATGACATGACCATCGACAGCGGCGAGGACCTGGAGACCCAGATCGCCGAGTGGCGCGGGTACATGCGGCGGCGGCGCGCCGTGGGCGAGGCGGACGTCGAGGAGCTCGAGGATCACCTGCGGACCACGGTGGCGGAGCTCGTCGAGGCCGGCCTGAAACCGGACGAGGCGTTCCTGGTAGCCGTAAAGCGGATGGGCAACCAGGACGAGCTGTCCCGCGAGTTCGCGCGGGTCCACTCCGAACGCCTATGGCGGCAACTGGTCCTGGCCGGAGGTCCGGACGCGCCGGCGTCGACCGGCTCCGCCCGCGAGCTGGTGATCATGATCAGTTGTGCCGTGGCCGCCGCGATCGGGATCAAGCTGCCGGACCTGTTCGACGTGACCGAGACCTTCTACGTGCGCAACCTCAGCCTGTTCGCGCTGGTACCGCTGGCGGCGTACTTCGCGGTGCGCCGCCGGATCGGCCTCGCCGGTACCGGCATCCTGCTGGCGTTCTTCGCGCTCGGCGGCCTCGCCGCAAACGTATTCCCCCTGGGCGAGGAGTCCCAGAGCCTCGTGCTCACCGCGATCCACCTGCCGTTGGCCCTGTGGCTGGTGGTGGGGTTGGCCTACATAGACGGCGAATGGTTCTCCAGCCAGAAGTGGATGGACTTCATCCGGTTCACCGGTGAGTGGTTCATCTACTACGTACTCATCGCGTTGGGCGGCGGCGTCCTCGTCGGCGTGACATACGGCGTCTTCAACGCGATCGGTATCGACATGGAGGACTTCAACCAAACCTGGCTGATCCCGTGCGGCGCCATCGGAGCGGTTGTCGTGGCCGCCTGGCTCGTCGAGGCCAAGCAGAGCGTCATCGAGAACATGGCCCCGGTCCTGACCCGCTTGTTCACGCCACTGTTCACCGCCGCGCTGCTGGCGTTCCTGATCGCCGTCGTCGCCACCCGCAACGTCATCGGCGTACAACGCGACGTGTTGATCCTGTTCGACGTGCTGCTGGTCGTCGTGCTCGGACTGCTGCTCTACTCGATCTCGGCGCGTGACCCGGCCACCGGTCCCAACCTCTTCGACCGGTTACAGCTCGCGCTGGCGATCGCCGCGTCGCTCATCGATGTCCTGGCGCTCGTGGCCATCGCCGGCCGCATCACCGAGTTCGGCGCGACCCCGAACAAGGCCGCCGCGTTGGGCGTGAACATCATCCTCTTCGTCAACCTCGCCTGGACGGCGTTCCTGATCGCCGAGTTCGTGCGGCGGCGGCGCCCCATCGAGCACCTGGAACGGTGGCAGACCCGGTACGTCGCCGTGTACGCCGCCTGGGCCTGGATCGTCCTGCTGGTCTTCCCGCCGCTATTCGACTTCGCTTAGAGGGGCAGGAGCTTGCGCCGCACCTGCTCGGCGGCGTCGGACTGGCCGAGCTCGGTGAAGATCGTCAACGCCCGGGTCCAGGCGGTACGCGCGGCCCGAACGTCACCGGAGGCCTGCCGGGTGTCGCCGATGTGGTCGAAGACCTCGGCCTCGAGGTACCGGTCGCCGAGATCCCGGAACATGTCGACGGCCCGCCGGAAGCAGGTCACGGCCTCGGCATGGTCGCCCCGGAGATGGTGGGCGTAGCCGAGGGTGTCCCATGTCGTGGCCTCGTTGCGCCGGTCGCCGATCCGCGAGAACAGCGACAGCGCCTGGCGGCAGTTGTCCAGGGCACGCTCGAGTCGACCGAGCTGGAGGTTGACCCACCCGAGCGAGTTGAGTGCCTGGGCCTGACCGCCCTCGTGCCCGGCGAGCCGGTAGAGGTCGTACGCCCGCTCGACGTGGCCGACCGCCTCGTCGTGGCTGCCCTGCTGCTCGCACACGTGGCCGAGGTCGAACGTGGCACGGGCCTCCCCGATCTGGTTCCCGCTCGAGCCGTACAGGTCCAATGCCTGTCGCAAGTGGACGCGGGCCTCGTCGTACCGGCGCAGCCGGACGAACGCGCGGCCCAGGCTGCGCCGCGCCTGTGCCTGTCCTGCCCCATCGGACAGCCGCTCGGTCGCGGCCACGGCGATGGCCTGGGTCGTGGCCCATTCGGTCCAGTGCCCCTGCCGGTCCAGGTAGTCCACCAGTGCCCAGGACAGTTGCCAGGCGTGGCGGTCGAACCCGGTACCGGCCGCCAGCCGGATGGCCGCCAGCAACGCGGCATGCTCGGTCGTGAACCAGGCCAACGCGTGCTCCGCGTCGACGAATGTCTCGGGAACGACCCCCGGGGCGGCGGGTGCCAGCGCGATCGGGTCCCGGTGCGGGTCCAACAGCCGCGCGCCGGCGTACCCGGTGTGCAGGTAGTGGTCGAGCAGCCGCCGCTGCACCGCGCGCCGGTCGGCCGCGCTCTCCCCCGCCTGGACGAGTTCGGTGGCGTACGCGTGCAGCAGGTCGTGCCAGCCGTACCGGCCCGGGACCTGTTCGACGAGCAGATGGGCGCGGGTCAGCTCGGTCAGCAGGGCCGTCGCGTCGGCGGCCGGTAGCGCGGCGAGGCTGGCCACCGCTGGGGCGGTGACGTCCGGGCCGGGATGCAGCCCGAGCAACCGGAACAGCCGGAAGGCGGCGGAGCTGAGCGCGTCGCAGGACCACGAGAACAACGCCCGCAGGTCGGTGGCCGGGTCGCCGCCGCTGAACGCGTCGAGCCTCGTACGCGTCGCGGACAGCTCGTCGGCCAGGACGCGCAGCGGGAAGTCCGGGCGGATGACCGCGCGGGCCGCCACGATCGCCAGCGCCAACGGTAGCCGGGCACACGCGTCGACGATCCGGTCGACCGCCTCCGGTTCCGCCGCCACGCGCTCGGTACCGAGACGGCGGGTCAACAGGTTCCGAGCCTCCACAGTGGACAGCAGCGGCACGGTAACCGGGTGGGCTCCCTCGGCGGCCACCAGCCCGGTGAGCTGGTTGCGGCTGGTCACGAGCACCATGGTGGTCGAGCTGCCCGGCAACAGCGGGCGGACCTGGTTGGCGTCCAGCGCATTGTCCAGCACGATCAGCACGCGCCGGTCGGCCAGCAGGCTGCGGTACATGCCCCGTTGGGCGTCCAAAGTGGACGGAATGCGCTGCGGGGACACGGCGAACGCGTCGAGGAAACCGCGCAGGGCCTCCTCCGGCCGCATCGCCGGGCCGGTCGGGTCGAAGCCGCGCAGGTTGACGTACAGCTGGCCATCGGGAAACCGGCCGGCCACCCGGTGCGCCCAGTGCACGGCGAGCGCCGTCTTACCCACGCCGGCGGTGCCCGATACCGCGGAGATGACGACCGCCGGGCCGCGGCCGGCGGTGTCGAGGATCTTGTCGAGCTCGGCCATCGCCTCGTCCCGTCCGGTGAACGCGTACACGTCGGCGGGCAGCTCCCGCGGTGCCGTCCGGTGTTGCTGAGCCACGACGACGGGCGTACCGAGGTCGAGCGCGGGATCGCCGCGCAGGATGGCCTCGTGCCGGTCCTGGACCTCCCGTCCGGGGTCGATGCCGAGCTGGTCGGCGAGCTGGGTCCGCAGCCGGTGGTACGCGGCCAGCGCCTCGGCCTGCCGCCCGCAGCGGTACAGGGCGAGCATGAGTTGTTCGGTCAGCCGTTCCCGCAGCGGGTTGGCGTGCACGAGCTCACCGAGCTCGGCGACGACGTCGGCATGCCTGCCCCGCCCCAGCTCCGAGTCCACGAGATCCTCGTGCGCCAGCAACCGCCGATCCTCGAGGCCCTGCCGGGCCGCCGCGACGAACGCGGCCGCCGCACCACCGAGGGCCGGTCCCCGCCACAGCGAGAGCGCCTCCCGGAACGCCGTTGCCGCCCCGGCGAGCTGGCCGGTGCCGGCCGCGGCACGCGCCCGGGCGATGTGCGCGTCGAACACCCCGAGGTCCAGCTGCCCGGGCTCGACCGTCAGCAGGTAGCCACCCGGTCTGGTCACGAGCTGGTCGGCGCAGCCGATCTCGCGCAGTACCTGCCGGATCCGCGATACCGCGGAGTGCATCTGGGCACGGGCGCTCGCCGGCGGCGCGCCACCCCACAGCGCGTCCTCGAGCTGGTCGAGCGAGACGACCTGGCCGGCGTGCAGCAGCAGGAAGGCGAGCACGGCCCTGCGCATCGAGCGCTCCAACGAGTATTCGCCGCCGGCCGCGAGTATCTCGACAGGGCCCAGGACGCCGAACAGCAAGACTCCCCCTGTCTAGGAAATGCATAGGCGACGGTACATGGCCGTCCACCATTCTGGAATCGCACATGAACGATTCATCGGGAGGAATCATGAAAGCACTACGAGTGCCCTGGTGAGGCGCGACGGGATACGCTCCGCCGGTGGCGCTGACCGTTGAAGACTGGCTCGAGCGCGCCCGTGGCGGTACCGGAGCCGGCGAGGTCGAGCGGTGCCTCGACGAGGCCGCCGCGCTGGCCCGCCGGTGCTACGAGTGGTGTGCGATCCTGGCCGCGCTCGAGGAGCTGCCGGACGTCACGCCGCAGAAGGTGGCCGCGCTGGCCGACCGGACGCTGGAGTGCGCGATCGACAGCGGGGAGCTGTGGGGCTTCCGGGAGGTCGCGACCGCACGGGTGGACCTGCTCGACGACATGTCCGGTGCCCGGCGCGCGCTACAGGCCGGCATCGACGCGCTCCGCCGGCGGGACACCAAGGGGTACGAGTGGGCACTGCTGGCCGAGGCCTTCGCGGAGACGCTCGACGACCTACCCGGCGCGCGACTGTGCCTGGCCGAAGGGCGGGAGGTGGCGTTGCGGCAACGCGACGCGGACGACCTCGCGAGCGTCGCCGGCACGCTGGGCAAGGTCGGCGACCGATCGGCCGCGCTGGCGGTCGCCGCCGAAGCCGAGGCGCTACTCGACGACGACTCGCACGCCGTCTGGTCGGTCGCCAACGCCTGGCACGGGCTGGAGGAGTACGCCGCGTCGAGCCGGGTGCTGGCGACCGCCATGGAACGGGCTACCACGGCCGAGGATGCGTGCATTCTCGCGCAGGCCTGTTACTCGCACGAGGACGACACCGGTACCGACCGCGGGCTCGCACGCGCGCGCGAGCTCGCGGTCTCGGCCGAGGACTGGTACGAGATCGCCAGCGCCAGCAAGAAGACCCGGCGCGGCCACGAGGCCGTCCGGACGGCGCTGGACCGGGCGGCAGCGGCCGTCGAGGACGACGACACGCGGCGGTCGATCGCGGCCGCGTACCACCAATGGCTGGACGACAGCGAGACGGCCGCCCGGATCGGACCTCGCGGGGTACGGCCCGAGACGCTGCGCGCGGCGCGGCGATCGCTACCGGGGTGGGACGCCACACCCGCGCCGCTGTTCGACTGGTTGCGGGAACGGGTCACCCCGGAGGTACTCGACCGGATCGCCGAGGCCGACTACGGCACAGACTTCGACGACCACCGTGCCGCGCTGCTCGACATCGTGACGACCGGGCTCGTTCCGCGCAACCTGCCCTGGCATCCGGCCGAGGTTGTCGCGCTGACGCGCTGGTCGCGCGGCGAGCACGTGTACCACCTCGATCGTGCGTGGTGCTGCACGCTGCTCTGCCTCAACGCAGACGAGCTGGACGATGTCGCGCCCGGCCTCGTCGAGAGCTGCCTGGCCATCGGCGACCCGGTGCCGGAGTACGCCGAACAGCTGCTGGCCTGGATCTGTGAGACCGACGAGGACGACGACTGGCCGGCGCTGGGGCTGTACGCCCTGTTGCTGCTACGCGCCGCACAGGATCCGGCGGACGAGCGGGTCGCCCGCCTGATATCGATGATTCTGGACATCGACCTGGACCAGTTCTACAGCTGGGCGGTGGTCATCGACCTGTGGAACGAACTGGGGGAACGGATTCTCGTACCGCTGCGCGCTACCCGTCCCGACGTCCACCGGCTGCTCGAAGCGGTGGGCTGGCCAGTCGCCGCAGCTTCGATCTGATATCGGCGGCCTCGGGATGGTTGAGGCTCTCGAGGATCGTCAGCGCGGCCGACCACTCGCGACCGGCCGCGTCGACGTCACCGGCCGCGTCGTGGCAGTCCGCGAACCGGGCCAGCGTCGCCGCTTCCCGGTACCGGTCCCCGTTGTCCCGGTGCAACCCCAGCGCCTGCCGGTAGCACTCGGCCGCCTGCCCGTACCGGCCCAGGTGGTGGTTGGCGAAGCCCAGGCTGTCCCAGGTGCTGGCCTGCCCGTACCGGTTACCGGCCGCCAGCTGCAACTCCAGGGAGCGCTCGCACTTGGCGAGCGCCTCCTCGTACTCGCCGAGCTGAGCGTGGTACCAGCCGGCCTGGTTCAGCGAGCTGGCGCTACCGGCGACGTGGCTCGCCGCGGCATAGAGTGCCTCGGCCTGCCGCACGTGCTCCAGCGCGTCGCGGAGCTTGTCCTGCTGCTCGCACAACCAACCGAGACTGAGGTGAGTGTGGGCTCGGCCCACGTCGTCGCCGATCTCCGCGGAGACGTCGAGGGCGTGCCCGTAGTGCAGGTGGGCCTCGTCCAGGTCACCCAGCCGGCCCCACGCACGGCCGAGCATGCGATGGACGTACGCCTGGCCCCGCCGATCGGCCAGCCGGATGGTGACGGCCAGGGCCAGCTCGTTCACGACCGCCAGCTCGCGCCAATGCCCACTGCGGTCCAGCGCCGGCCCGAGCGCCCAGGCCAGGTGCCACGTGTGGGTGTGGAAGCCGGCCCGCGCGGCCAACCGCACCGAGGTCAGCAGTACGGTACGGCGCGCGGTGAGCCAGTCCAGCGCCCGCACGTGGTCGGCGAAGTCCGCGCAGACGGACACCCCCGGCCGGGGCGGGGCGAGGTCGAGGGGGTCGCGGTGCGGAATGATCAGGTGGGCCGCAGCGGTCGAGCTGTGCACATAGTGGTCGAGCACCCGGTGCAGCGCGGCGCGGCGACGGGAGGCCGGGTCGTGGGCGTGGGCCAGCTCGCCCGCGTACGCCCGCAGCAGATCGTGGAAGCTGAACCACCCGGCTCTGTCCTCGGTGACGAGGTGGGCTCGGGCGAGTTCGACGAGGTCTCGCCGGACCCTCGGCTGTGACACCCCGGCCAGGCTGGCGGCGGCGGCGATGTCGATGTCGGGGCCCGGGTGCACCCCGAGCAGCCGGAACAGCCTCGCGGCCGCGGGACTCAGGGTGCGGTACGACCAGGAGAAGACCTCCCGGAGATCGGCGGCCGGATCGGTCTCGGCGAACGCCTCGAGCCGGTCCTCGGCCAGCGTGGCGGCGATGCCGGCCAGCGGCAGGTGCGCCTGCGCGGCCGCCCGCGCGGCCACCACGGCCAGGGCCAGCGGGAGGCGGGCGCACCGGTTGACGATCTCGGTGACCGCGGACGGCTCGGCGGCGACGCGGGCCGCGCCGATGCGGGCGGCGAGCAGGCCGCGAGCCTCGGCCGCACTCAGTACGTCGAGGGTCAGCGGATGGGCGGCTTCGGCGGTACCGAGTCCGCCGAGCCGGTCGCGGCTGGTCACCACGGCCAGGCAACCCGGAGACCCCGGCAGCAACGGACGGACCTGTTCGGCCGTCGCGGCGTTGTCGAGCACGACGAGGACCCGCCGACCGGCGAGCAGGCTGCGGTAGAGGCCGACCTGCGCCTCCTCGCTCACCGGTACCCGCTCCGCCGGGACGCCCAGCGCGTCCAGCAGTACGCGGACCGCTTCCGCCGCCGTCATCGGTACGCCGCCCGGGTCGAACCCGCGCAGGTTCACGAACAACTGACCGTTGGGGAACCGATCGGCGACCCGGTGAGCCCAGTGCACGGCCAGCGCCGTCTTCCCGATGCCCGCGCTCCCGCACAACAGGAAGACGGCGACCGCGTTCGGCTGGGTCGCGGCGGCCGCCAGCAGCGAGTCGAGCCGGGCGATTTCGTTGGCGCGACCGGTGAACCCGTACACGTCCAGGGGAAGCTGGACCGGGACGGCGAGCGGCTGGCTCTCGGTGTCGTCGTGCAGGATGGCCGCGTGCTGCTGGCGCAGCGCCGGCCCGGGTTCCACGCCGAGTTCGTCGACCAACCGGCGCCGGGTCGCGCCGTAGCAGTCCAAGGCCTCCGCGGACCGGCCCTCGCGGCGGAGCGCCTCCATCAACATCGCCGCGAGCGGCTCCACGTGCGGATGCTCGCCCAGTGCCTCCCGCAGCGGACCGATCACCTCGTTCGTCCGGCCGACCCGCAGCTGGGTCCGGGCCCACAACAGCATGGCATCCAGCCGCTGTTGCTCGAGCACGTCGCGGGTACGCGCCGCCCAGTCGCCCGTCAGGTCGGCCAAGGCCGGGCCGTGCCACAGGCCGCGCGCCTCGTCCAGCATGGCCGCTCGCTGGTCGTCGTCGTAGCCGTCGTCGTGGGCCAGCCCGACCAACTGGCGGAACCGGTGCAGATCGACCTGGTGACCGTTGATTGCCAACCGGTACCCGCCCGGCACGAACTCCAGCAGCGGTGGCAGTTCACCGTCGTCGCCCGCATGCCGCAACACCCGGCGCAGGCGGGTGATGTAGCTGTAGAGCGCGTTGCGTACCGACGCCGGCGGATCGGTGCCCCAGACCCGATCGATCACCGTCTCGGTCGGTACGGGCTGATCGGCGTCCACGAGCAGGGCGGCCAGCACCGTGCGTTGCTTGGCCGGCCCCAGATCCACGGCCCGGCCGGCGACGCGGAGCTGAACCGGTCCGAGCACCTGCAGCTGCGCCACGAGCTCCTCCGGATAGATACATCGACTACTGCTCATTCAAGCAGGGAAGGAGTATTTTGCAGGACCATGGAGCACGAAGAGGTTCCCGTCCTGATCGTCGGGGGCAGCCTGGTCGGTCTGTCCACATCGCTCTTCCTTGCCCACCAAGGCGTTCCGCATCTGGTCGTCGAGCGGCACCCCGGTACCGCGATCCATCCCCGCGCGGCCTTCCTCATGCAGCGGACGGTCGAGCTGTTCCGCAGTGTGGGAATCGAGGACGAGGTACTCGCCGCGGCGCAGCGGGAGTTCGTCCAGAACGGGGCGATCGTGGCGGTCGAGACGCTCGGCGGGCGTGAGCTGCAGTACTTCTTCCGCAACATCAACGACGGAGTCGAGAACCTCAGCGCCTCACCGCGAATCTTCGTCACCCAGATCGGGCTGGAGCCGGTGCTTCGCGGGCGCGCCGCGGCGCTCGGGGCGCGGTTGCGGTACTCCGCGGAGGTCGTCTCGCTGGAGGCCGGCGAGGACGCGGTGACCGCCACGATCCGCGACCGGAAGAGCGGCGCGGAGAGCACGGTACGGGCGCGGTACGCGGTCGCCGCCGACGGCGCGCACAGCCCCGTGCGGCGTCAGCTCGGCATCGGCATGCTCGGCCACGGCACGTTCTCGGACAGCATCACGATCTACTTCCGCGCCGACGTACGGCCCCTGCTGGGCGACCGGAACCTCAGCGTGGTCTACGTGGTGAGCCCGCGCCTGCAGGGGTTCTTCCGCTTCTCGTTCGACGCGCAGTCCGGCTTCCTCGTGGTCAACTCCGCGCTGGACGACGCCGGTCAGCGCACGACCACGATCGGCGCGACCGCTACCGAGGAGAACTGCATCCGGTACGTCCGGGAGGCGCTCGGCGCGCCCGATATCGACGTGGAGATAGAGGACGTGCAGCGGTGGGGCGCGGCAGCCGAGTGGGCGGAGCGGCTGCGGGCGGGCCGGGTGCTGCTGGCCGGCGACAGCGCGCACGTCATGCCGCCGACCGGTGGCTACGGTGGCAACACCGGCGTCCACGACGCACACAACCTGGCCTGGAAACTGGCGTACGTGCTGGACGGCCGGGCCACCGAGGACCTGCTCGACACGTACGAGGCGGAGCGGCTGCCGGTGGCCCGGATGACCGTCGAGCAGGCGTACACCCGGTACGTGACGCGCTTGGATCCCGGGCTGGGTACCGACGGGCTCGAACCGCTGATCGACGATCCCCCGATCGACCTCGGCTACCGGTACCGCTCGGAATCGTTCACTATGGACGGTTCGGACGACGGGTCGCAGTGGGAGGACCCGCACGCCTCCAACGGCCGGCCGGGCTTCCGGGCGCCACACATCACGGTACGCCGCAACGGCGCGGAACTGTCCACTCTGGACCTGCTGGACCGGGACTCCGTCCTCTTCACCGGCGCCGACGGCCAGGCGTGGGTCCAGGCCGGCACGGCCGCCGCGGAGCGGCTCGGCGTCCGGCTGGACGTGTACCGGGTCGGCGACGGAGGTGACGTCGAGGATCCGAGCGGCGGCTTCGCGAAGGCGTACGGCATCGAGCCGGACGGGGCCGTGCTGGTACGGCCGGACGGCTTCGTCGCGTGGCGGTCCAGCGGCGCGGTCGCCGACGCCGGGCGCGCGGTGGACGAGGCCCTGGCGCGGTCGCTCTGCCGCGGCTAGCCTCCACGGACGTTTGAACATCCGCACTTCTGGAGATTCAGCACGCGTGTCAGTCGGCCAGGACGTGCATGCCGCCGCAACGACCGTGAAGCACAGCCCCGTACTCGAAGCGCTAGCCCGCATCGGGTTCATCGGGTATGGCTTCACCCACCTCCTCGTCGCCTGGCTGGCGGTGCGGATCGCGGCCGGGCAGCCGGCGCCGGCCGGCGACCAGTCCGGTGCGTTGCGCACGCTGGTCGACGAGCCCGGCGGTCGCCCGCTCGTGTGGGCGATCTGCGTCGGGTTCGTCGCGATGACGATCTGGCAGGCACTCGAGGCCGCCGTCGGACACTGGTCGGAGACCGGTGGGCGGCGAACCGTGGAGCGGCTCCTGTCCGCCGGACGCGTCGTGTTCTACGGCTACCTCGGCTACACGGCGTGGACGGTGGCGACCGGCTCACCGAAGACCAGTGCGGACAGCCAGCAGACCACGAGCGCCGGCATGCTCGACAGCGAACCCGGGCGGTGGACCGTCATGGTGATCGGCATCGCCGTGCTGTGCCTCGGTGCCGGCCTGATCTGGTACGGGTTGACGCGGCAGTTCGAACGCCACCTTCGCACCGGTGAGATGGCGGCCGGCGCCCAGCACGTCGCCCGGTGGCTGGGCATCGTCGGATATGTCGCCAAGGGTGCGGCGTACGGGATCGCGGGCCTGCTGTTGTTCAACGCCGCCCGAAGCTTCGACCCCAGCAAGGCACGCGGCCTCGACGCGACGCTGCGGACGCTCGCCGGACAACCCTTCGGCCGTACGCTGCTGGTCGTCGTGGCGGTCGGGATCGGATCGTTCGCCGCCTTCTGTATCATCCAGGCCCGCTACCGCAAGGTGTGAGCGTCCACAGTAGAAGGTAGACTGCCGCTCGTGAAGGCGGTTGTCTATACCCGGTACGGGTCGCCCGACGAGCTGCGGTTGACCGACGTGCCGACGCCCGTGCCCGGCGAGGACGAGGTACTGGTCGGGGTCCGCGCGGTGTCGCTCAACGGGTCGGACTGGGAAGGGCTGCGGGGCAAGCCGCTGTACTCCCGCTTCGGGGGCCTGTTCCGGCCGCGACGCCACGTCCTCGGGTCGGACATCGCGGGTCGGGTCGAGGCGGTCGGCCGCCAGGTGACACGGTTCCAACCCGGCGACGACGTCTTCGCGGACATCCTCGCTCAGCTGGGCGGGTTCGCGGAGTACGTGTGCGTACCGGAGAAGGCCCTGGCCCAGATGCCGTCCGGCATGACGTACGACGAAGCCGCGGCCCTGCCCCAGGCGGGAGCCATCGCGCTGCAGGGCATCCGGGACAAGGGACGGGTCCAGCCCGGGGAGCACGTAGTGGTCAACGGCGCCGGCGGCGGCTCGGGCATGTACGCCGTCCAGCTGGCGAAGCTGCAGGGCGCCGAAGTCACCGGAGTGGACAACGCGGAGAAGCTCGAGTTCGTACGCTCGCTCGGCGCGGACCACGTCATCGACTACCGCCGCGAGGACTTCACGCGCACCGGACACGGCTACGACGTGATTCTCGACCTGGCCGGCTACCGTTCGGCAGCCGCCTACCGGCGCGCGCTGAAGCCGGGCGGCCGGTACCTGTTCGTCGGCGGATCGATGACCACGCTCTTCCAGGTACTGCTGATCGGGCCTTTCCTCGGGCGGAAGATCAGGCTGCTGCCCGTTCGGCTCGGTGTGCGGCACGTCGAGCCACTCGCCGAACTCTGCCTGGCGGGCAAGGTCACGACGTTCATCGACCGCCGGTACCCGTTGAGCGAGGCGGCCGAGGCGCTGCGGTACATGGGTGACGGGCATGCGAAGGGAAAGATCGTCGTCACCGTGGATGCCTCGTGAGCGATGCCCGGCGGCGCGCCCTCGCCGAGTTCACGGACGAGCTTCAGCGCCTGCGCAGCCTGGCCGGTTCTCCCTCGCTGAACCAGTTGGTCGAGCTGACCAGCGCCCTGGAACGACCGCTGCCGCGCTCGACCATCAGCGACAAACTGAACGCCAAGTCCCTGCCGGAGTGGGACTTCGTGGTCTCGTTCGTCTCGGCGTGTCAGGCGTTCGCGGACAAGACCGAAGTCCCGCTGCACCGGGACGAGGTGAGTCTCGCCCGGTGGGACGCGCTGCACCTGCGGATGCTGCGGACGATCGACGAGGCCCGCGGGGACGAGCGGATCGTCGCCACCGCGGCGGCCGAGATCGGTCGGCGCGCAGGCCGGGTGCCGCCCGAATCCGCCGACCACGCGATAGCCCCCCGACAGCTACCCGCCGCGATGCGCGCGTTCGCGGGACGCACAACGGAACTGGACGCGTTGACGGCGTTGTTGGACGACCGGGTCGAGACCGTCGTCGTCTCGGCCATCGCCGGTATGGCGGGCATCGGCAAGAGCACGCTGGCGGTGCACTGGGCCCACCAACAAGCCGAGCGGTTCCCGGACGGTCAGCTCTTCGTGAACCTTCGCGGGTTCGATCCCGCCGGCATCCCGGTACCGCCTGCCGAGGCGTTGCGCGGTTTCCTGGACGCGTTCGGGATCGCGGCCCACCGGCTACCGTCCGATGTGGACAGTCTGGCCGCCCTGTACCGCAGCGTCCTGGCGGGACGCCGGGTACTGGTGGTGCTGGACAACGCGCGGGACTCCGACCAGGTGCGCCTGTTGTTACCCGGTACCCCCGGATGCGTTGTCGTGGTCACCAGCCGCGACCGGCTCACCGACCTGGTGGCGAGCCAGGGCGCTCATCCCCTGACGGTCGATGTGCTCACCGAGGCCGAGGCACGTGATCTGCTGGCGCGCCGCGTCGGCGAGGACCGGGTCCGGGCCGAGCCGGCCGCGGTGGACGCCATCGTGGCCCGGTGCGCGGGGCTGCCGCTGGCCCTTGCCGTGGTGGCAGCGCGCGCGGCCCAGCGACCCACCTTCGACCTCGCCCACGTTGCCGGCGAGCTGACCCGCGCGGGCGACGAGCTGGCCGCCTTCGACTCCGTGCGGGCGTTGTTCTCCTGGTCGTACCTGCAACTCAGCCCGCCGGCCATGGCCCTGTTCCGGGGACTGGGCTCGCATCCGGTCGGCACGATCACCGTCGCGTCCGCGGCCAGCCTGGCCGGTACGCAGCCCGACCTCACCCGGTCGCTGCTGGCCGAGCTCGTCGAGGCCCACCTCGTCGACGAGCACGCCCCCGGTCGGTTCGGCCTGCACGACCTGCTGCGCGCGTACGCCGCGGAACAGGGCCGCCTGGTCGACCCGGACATCGACCGAAGGGCGCGGGTACGCCGGCTGCTCGACCACCTGCTGCACTCGGCCCACCTGGCCGACCGGCTGCTGGAGCCGGGTCGGGACCCGATCACCGTCGCGGCTGCCGCGCCCGGTGTGGTCGGTGAGGACCTCGCCGATCAGGTCGCCGCGGTCGGCTGGCTCTCCGACCGGTTGCCGAGCCTCGTTTCCGCCGTGGCCTACGCCGCCCAGGAGGGCTTCGACGTCCACGCCTGGCAGTTGGCCTGGACGCTCACGCCGTTCCTCGACCGCCAGGGTATGTGGACCGACTGGGCCGAGACCCACCTCACCGCCGCGGCGGCCGCCGAACGTCTGGGCGACCGCCACGCCGAGGCGTACGCCCTGCGCATCGTCGGCCGCGCGTACGGACGGCTCGGTCGTCTCGACGACGCGCTCGACCACTTTTCCCGGTCCCGACAGGCCTATGTGGACATTGGCGATACCAAGGGCGAGGCCAACTGCAACGAGGGCATGTCATGGATCTTCGAGATGCAGGGGAGGCTCGTCGACGCGCTGGAACACTCCGAGCGCGCGCTGGAGTTGCTGCGCGCGGCCGACGCCCGCTACGTACTGGCCCACCTGGTGAACGCGGTCGGCTGGTGCCACGCCGCGCTGGGCGACCACACGACGGCACTCGCCTACCTCGACGAGGCCCTGACCCTGCACGAGGAGTCCGGAAACCGCGGTGGTGAGGCCGAGACCCACGACACTCTCGGCCTCACCCGAGCCCGCATGGGTGAACACGCCGAGGCCGCCGACTGCTACCGCCGAGCGCTGGCGATCTGGCGCGAGCTGGGCTACCAGTACTACGAGGCACAGACCCTCGACCGGCTCGGCGACGCCCTGCACGCGGCCGGCGGCTCCTACGCTGGTACCGCCCGGGAGGCCTGGCGGTCGGCCCTGCTCATCCTCGAGGGCATGCGCGACCCGACCGCCGGGGATCTCCGGGCGAAGCTGAGCGCGGACTACGGCGCACAGATCGCGTAGACCTCGACCCGCCAGAACCCGGTGTACTTCAGGTGCTGGGGTATGGTCGCGGCGACCGAGGCGCCGGTGACGGAAGCCGGGCCGATCGGTCGCAGCGACTGGATGCCGACGTAACCCGCGCCGCCGCCGAGCATGCCGCCGAGGCCGTGCAGCCTGGTGCCGGCGGGACAGTTCACCGAGATCGACTGGAAGGACTTGTCGGAGTAGACGGTCCCGGCCATGACCCGCTGCTGGCCCGGTACCGGGTCGATGCAGATGGCGTAGGCGCGAGCGAGCGGAGCGGTGTCCGGTGACCCGTCCGGCGTCCGGATCGTGCGCACGTACACCCGGGTGAGATCCGGGGAGATCCAGATGCCGTCGAGGATGTAGCCGAGCTTGCCGGCCGAGTTGCCACCCGCGCCGATCAACCGCTTGCCGGCCGGGCAGACCGCCGTCGCCTCCGCCAGGAACGAGCCCGCCGGCGGTTGGCTCTCGGCCTGCACGATCTCGTACCCGCTCATCCCCGAGGCACAGATCGCGTACGCCGTCAGCGTGGTGGTCAAGGAGAAGCCCTGACCGATGCCCGCGGCGTACAGCGACTGGCCTCCGCCCTGCGGGCTCACCGCCTCCAAGCGCACCCGGGCCGGCGTCACGAGGTTTCCCCCGCCGCCGGTGAGTTGGGTGCCGGTGGGACAGGTCGCCACAGCGGTGTGCACTCCCCAGGCATCCGGCCCGACGGTCGTCGTCGTGGCGACGAGAAGCCCGGGCAATGCCGCGGCCGGCGACGGCAGGAGTACCGCCGCCGTGACCGCGAGCACTGCCCCCCAAGAGATACGTCGTTGGTCGAGCATGGTCGTCCTCACTACTGGGCGCAGACGCCGTACGCCTCGACCCGCCAGGCACCTTGGTAGTTGGTGCCGGCGAGGACGCGCGCCGTCACGGACGCATTGGTTGGGTTCAACGACTGCAGGCCGACCTGGCCCGCTCCGCCGCCGAGCATCCCGCCGAGGCCGTGCAGGCGGGTACCGAACGGACAGCTCACCGAGATGGTCTTCGTGGTGCCGGTGGAGTTCTGGGTCGCGGCCATGACGCGCTGCTGGCCCGGTACCGGGTCGATGCAGATGGCGACCGCGACGGCGTACGGGGCGGTGTCCGGGGACGCGCTCGGGGTGCGCAGCGTACGCACGAACACGCTCGTGAGATCCGGGGAGATCCAGATGCCGTCCAGGACGTAGCCGGGTTGGCCGGCGTTGCTGCCACCGCCGCCGATGACCCGTTTGCCGACCGGACAGGTCACCGTCGCGGCGGCCATGAACGATCCGGCCGGCGGTAGGTGCTCGGCCCGCACGGTCTGGTATCCGCTCATCCCGGAGGCGCAGATCCCGTACGCCGTGATCGCCGTGAACGGGTTGCCGTTGCCCAGGCCGGCGGCGGACCACAACGTGTCGTTGCCGAAGGACGGAACCGCGGCCGACACAGTGGCCGTACCGTTGCTGAGCCGTGCCCCGCCTCCGGTGAGCCGGGTTCCAGCCGGACAGGTCGCCTCGGCGTAGTACAAGCCGCCGGGAGTCGGCCCGAACGTCGTCGACTGGACGACGACCAGGCCGGCCAGCGCGACGGCGGGCGTCGCCACGAGCAACGCCGTCGCGGATGCGACGACCGCGGCGGCGGCGAGAGACAGCTTCTTCACGACGGGGACGGTAACCAGCACCGTGGGTGTCCGGCGGAATCCCGGACACCGTCTGGTCCTGGTTGCACCCCCGGCATAGGTTTGACGGTGGTGGATGGCTTCGTCGGGGTGCCGGAGAGGTGGCTGCGTCGCCCGCGTATTCGGCGAAGATACGCAGAACCTCGTATGGTAGGCGTGCTCCGCCGTGGCGACTATAGGTGAATGTTGCCCGAGGAAATGCGTGTACGGATTCCCACCACCAAATTCGATGTCGCTGTCGGGATTGCCATGCTCGCCTGTTGCATGGCGGTGATCTTGCCGAGGATATTGGCCAAGCCTGTCGATGTTCTCGTGGCCGAGAAGTCGGCGAAGGCGGGGCAGCTGACGCTGACCGTGCACCACGTTTGGGTCACCGACCAATACACCGAGGTGGAGCTGAGCGCGACGAACAGCGGCCGCGTGTCGCTGTCTCTGCCGCTGTACGGCAATTGCCAGTTGATCGTGCCCGGCGGCAGGACGCTGTCCGCCAACGCGTTCGCGGGTGACTGGCCGGAGACCGTGCCGCCGGGTGTGCCTGTCCGGGGGACGATCGAATTCGACCCGCTGCCGCCCGGCACCACGAAGATCAGCGTGAGCTTCGGCCAGGTCTTCGGGCCCGGTCCGCACTCTGTCACCATCCGCGACATCGTATTGCAGCCTCAGCCCATGGCCACTTCCGCGTCAGGCAGCGGTGGTGCGGGTCCGCTGGGCAACTTCGGCAACGGAATCTTGCGTTTGAACCACTCGCAGAGCGGCTTTGCCCAGATGCAGATGCGTTCGAGGAAAGCACCCGCGATCGCGGCCGCGACATAGATCCAGCATTCCTCGGCCAGATCACCCAAACTCGGCCAGTCGTTCGATATCCCGCAGATCACCAGCGCGATGATGGCGTAGACGAGTATCGTCACGATGAGGCAATGTACCGGCAACATATGGCAGAGGATCTGCACGACAACTATCGTGAGGAGGCCGAGCAGCAATTCGGCGTACTTCACAATGAACCGCCAGATCGCCTTCAACACGTTCAGGATCGGCTGATAGCAGATACTCGGGTCGAAGAGGCAGACGCAGCCGCCCAGCAGCGGGAAGAGCTTTCCGACGACCATGCAGGCCCACAGATCGTGCGGCGGTTGCGACGGCGGCAGCGTCACCGGTGGTCCCGGCTCCGGGGTGGTGGTGACGGGCGGATGTTGCTTCCGCTCCACCTCGTCGGCGTGCGGCATCGGGGGCGGGGTGCACGTGCCGTTGTCGCACGACGTGACGACCGGTGAGAGGGCGCCGGGCACGATGACGATCGGGGTACCGCCGGTGAGGTCCTGGCTCTTGGGCCGCTGGCTGGGCTCGCTGCCGAGTGGCTTGCGCGGATCGCTGTCGTAGAGCCATGGCGTGCGGCACAACGCGTCGCACGTACCGCCACCGCCACCGCCTCCACCGCCACCACTGCCATTGGCCTTCTTCATGGTCTTGCGGATCTCGTCGGTGAAGTCCACTTCGCTGTGTTTGCTGTTGCCGCAGTAGCTCTGGTCGTTGACCCAGTAGACACGGCAGTCGTCGGACCCGCTGCCGCAGCGGGGGTCGCCGCCGTTGCTCATGAGGCACATGTAGTCGTCCGACGAGCCTCCCCCACCGTCGGGCGGTGCGCTACCGAACGAGTCTTCGGGGCAATCGAGGGTGTCGCAGTCGTTCCGATGGCCGCTCGGATCATTGGCCACGGTGGGCGCGCCGTTGGCGTACTGGTACCGGTTGGCCTGCGCGACCGGATCGGGCGGCAGGGTCCAGGTGTCGCGGCTGGTGAAGGTGCCCGTACCGGGCTGGTACCAGCGGGCGTGGGCGTTGACCTGTCCGGTGTTCGGGTCGACCCAGCCACCCTGGAAGCCCAGTGACAGTTGGCCGCTCGATGCGGTGACTTGGCCGTACGGGTCGTAGCTCGCCGACGCGCCGACCGCGCCGGTCGCCGGATCCGCGGCCGCGGTCACGTCGTCGTGCACTCCGTCGGCGAGCAGCCGGCGGCCGGTGCCGGTGCCGACCTTGTCGGATACCGGCGTACCGTCGGGCGCCCGCACGATCAGTGCGTTCTCCCCCGACGGGTTGGGCGACCGGACCGGGTTGTTGGTCAGGTCGTGGTACACGAACCCGATGCCGTTGCGCGCGGCCACGCGGTCCAGCCCGTCGTACGCGTAGTCCACTGTGTACGACGTCGTCTGGGCCCGGGTCAGCCGCTCGAAGGCGTCGAAGGTGTACGTCGCTGTCTGTCCACCCGCGACGGTCGAGGCCAGCGTGCCCCGCGCGGTCCAGGTCCACGACTGGTCGGCCTGACCGGCGCCGGTGGCCGATACCTGGCGGTTCCTGGCGTCGAATGTCGTCGTACGGGTACCGCCGGGTCCGCTGACCATCGTGCGGTTGGATGCCGCGTCGTAGCCGTACCCGACGATCTGGCTGTCCGGTCGGGTCCACGACGTCAGCCGGCCCAACCCGTCGTAGCCGTAGCCGTTGGTACCGGCACCGGCGACACCCGCGGTCGTCTTGGCGGTAAGCATGCCGTCGAGGTCGTACCCGTACGTCGTACTGGACTCGGATGTGCCGCCGGGCCGTCGCCAGGCATCGGTCGCGAGCCGGCCCAGCGCGTCGTACGTCATGGCCCGCGTCGGTGCGCCGGCGCCGTACGAGATGCCCGACAGCTCCCCCGCCGCGGTGTAGCCGTAGCTCAGCGTCTGCCCGGTGAGTGGATCGGTCATCGTGGCCGGTCGGCCCGCGGTGTCGTAGGTGAACGTTGCCGTCCCGGTCACATCGGTGCGGGAGACGAGCTGGCCCGTGCCGTCGTAGCCGAAGGAGGCGCTGCCGCCCGGGCTGGCCGTACCGGTCAACAGCCCGCGGTCGTTCCACGTGAACGTGGTGTCGCCGGCCGGCCCCGACACCTTGGTGACCCGACCCTGAGCGTCGTAGTCGAGCTGCCTCGCCACGGTGGTGGTGCCGCCGCCCGAGCCGGTCTCGGTGGTCAACCGGCCCAGCGCGTCGAAGGTGCGGGTGCGCCGGACGCCGCCGGGCAGGTTCTCCTGGACCGCCTGACCGGCCGCGTCGTACACCGTGGTCCAGGTGCGGTCGGCCAGCGTGGGATGTGCCGTCGTGGTCGGCTCGATCACCGACTCCGGCAGTCCCAGGGTGTTGTACGTGTAGTCGGTCGCGTTGCCGCGTCCGTCGACCATCCTGGTGCGGTTGCCGAGCGCGTCGTAACCCAACTGCACCGTCACAGCCAGCTGGGTCACGGAGGACTGCTGCCCGGCCGTGTCGTACCCGTAGCTCGTCACCCGCCCGGCCGGACTCGTGGCCTTCGTGGTCCGGCCCGCGCCGTCGTACTCCTTCTGCGCGGTCGTCAGCGGAGCGGACAGCACCCCGCCGCTGACCGTGTGCCGCGATTGCACCGTCGGTCGGCCGGCCAGGTCGTAGCTGGTCGTACCGGCCCGGACTCCGCCGAGCACCTGCCGCACCAACCGCCCGGTCAGGTCGTAGCCGAGCTGCGCATCCGGGCCGGCTGGCGGAGTCACGCCCGCGAGGTCGCCGGCTCTGGTGTACGCCAACGCCGTGGTCCGCCCGAGTGGATCGGCCACAGTGGACAGATTGCCGAACGGGTCGTACCCGAA
>DASRII010000338.1:0-4709 GCA_035650075.1 Micromonosporaceae bacterium
CCCTCCTTCGGCCCCGTGCACCACCGCCTGGTCGACGTGCACGCCGCCGACTGCCGCACCAAGGACCGGTGCACCTGCCGGGCCAAGGTGTGCCATCCGTTCGGTCGGCCCTGCCCCCACGGTGTCCCAATGGCCTGCCGCACCCGGCACAAGTCCGGTGATTCGCAGCTCGGGCAGCCGCTGTGTCTGGACTGCTACGACCACCACGCCCATGTGGTGTGGAACCACGAAGCCCCTGAACTGTGGCGGCGCACCATCCAAAACGTCCGCCGCAACATCGAACGCCTCGGCCGCGCCCTCGGCGTCGGGCTGCGCCGCCGCTACGTCAAGGTCTACGAATTCCAGATCCGCGGGGTCATCCACTACCACGCCCTGATCCGCCTCGACGGCGTGCATCCCGACTGCCCTCAAGCCATCGTCCCGCCACCCCGGACGGTCACCCGGCCGATGCTCGAAGCGGCGGTGCGGGCCGCGTTCACCGGCACCGCCTACATCAGCCCACCCCATCCCGCCAATGGCGACCGGGGCTGGCGGATCGGCTGGGGCGACAAAGGCCTGGACATCCAGCACGTCAACGCCCCCGGCGGCCCGATCAACCTGGACAAGCTCACCGGTTATCTGGCCAAGTACGTCACCAAGGCCACCGAGGTCACCGGCCTGGCGCTGCGCCGCGCCGACCAGCTCGTCATCGACCACACCGACCCTGACAGTCACCTCGGCCGGCTGCTGCGCGCCTGCTGGCACCTTGGCGAGCACCCCGACTGGTGGCGGCTACGCCGCTACGCCCACCAATACGGCCACGGCGGCCACATCACCACCAAAAGCCGAGGCTTCTCGGTCACCTACGGCTACCTCCGCGAACAGCGCACCATCTGGCGCCGCACCGACGGCCACCCCCACCTGTGGGACGACCAACAAGCCGACCTCGTCGTCTACCGGCTCGGCTACCACGCCACCGGCTGGATCACCACCGGCGACGCCCTGCTCGCCAACACCGCCGCCGACCAAGCCCGCCGCCGAACAGAAGCCGGCCGCGACGCCTTCACCGACGACCCCGCTATGCCCCAGCCCCTGGCCGCGTGACACGTACGTGTCAACACCAGCACGGGCCCGCACCTTGACAACTCCACAGAGGACAAACGAGAAGCCGCGCTTACAGCGGCGGGACCTGGTGCCCCGGCGGATACAACCGCGACAGGTCCCGCCACTGCCCGCCCGCCGACTCCTTCAACCGGCGCACCAGATTGCGGGCCTCGTACTCCCGCATCGCCGGCCACCGTCGCAACTCGCCCTCACTACCGCCGTGCCGGGCATGCACCACATAGCCGTCCCGGCTCTGCCGGTACAGCCACACATCTCGCCGGGCGGTGCGGCCGTACCTGCCGTTCCACCACCGGCCCACCAACTCCACCTCCCGATCATCGAACACATGTACGACTAGCGCAAGCATGTCGGCGGACCTCCGCCGGCGTGTCCTCAACCACGCAAGGAGCAGCTATGCCCACACCCACCCCGGCGCCGATCGCGCACATCCGCGTCATCGCCGCCACCGGCCACGCCCAAACGCTCATCGCCGACATCACCGCCCGCGCGAAAGCGCTTCTCGGCGACGACGCCACCTACCGCGTGCACAGCCGACCCGCCCGCCGGGCCGGACACACCCGTGCCTACCTCACCGTTACGTCAGTCAAATATGAACTGTCCACAGTAGATGAGGAGTGATGATGGACAGGAAGGAGATTGAACAACTGCCGTTACTGCTTGCCGTGCCTCGCGCAGCGAAGTTGCTCGGCGTGTCTCGTTCGGCGGCGTACCGGCTCGCTGATTCAGGAGATCTACCGGTGCGCAGGCTCGGCGGCCGGATCTATGTCGTCACATCGAAACTGCTTGACCTGGTGGAGGCGGCGTGAAAGGTCATGTCTACAGACGAGGCAAGACCTACACCTACGTCTTCGACGGCCCACCCGATCCACTGACCGGTGAGCGCAAGCAAGTCACCAAGGGCGGCTGGAAGACCGAGGCAGAGGCGTGGAAGGAATGTCGTGCCGCGATCAACCGCGCGGAGGAGGGCCGACATGTCAAGCCGTCTCGTCGAGCCCTCGACAATTACCTCGTTGACGAATGGCTGCCGGCCATTAAGGACTCGACGGCGGCAACGACCTGGGGTAACTGGATGGTCTACGTCACCGCGTACGTCGTACCCATCCTCGGCGGGGTTCGGCTACAGGAATTGACAGCTCCACGCCTGCAAGCCTTCTACAGCCATCTGCTCACCAACGGCCGAATCAAGACTGACCTGTCCTCCGCTATGTACGCAGCATGGCAACGAGGCAGGGACGGCGGCAGGGAACCGACCGCGCGTCAGGTCGCCACGGCCGCAGGTGCCTCGCTATACGCGGCCCGCGCCGCACTTCGTCGCTTCCGCGCCGGTCACATACCCGTCGCGCGGTCTGCAGGATTGGAGCCCAAGACAGTCCGCAACGTACACGTCATGTTGCACGCCGCCCTGGCCAACGCGGTCAACTGGCGGTACGTCGTGGAGAACGTCGCCACCCACGTCAAACCACCCAAGGTGCGCCGCCGCAAGCCGACCGTATGGACCCCATCAGAGCTACGAACCTTCCTTACTTTCGTTCGCCGCGACCGGTTCTATGCGCTGTACCTCCTGGCTGCCACCACCGGCCTTCGCCGGGGAGAGCTGTGCGGGTTGCGCTGGCCCGCGGTCGACCTGGACGCCGGCACCCTGTCCGTCGAGCCGGACACCCGGGTCGTGGTCAACGGCGAGGCACAAGACAGCGACGGCAAGACCGACAACACGCCCCGGATGCTCGCCCTCGATCCGGCGACCGTAGCGGCCCTGCGGGAATGGCTGGCGCACCAGATCTCGGAACGGATCTTCTTTGACCGGGACTACCAGCGCACCGACCGGGTCTTCACCTGGGAAAACGGGCGGCCCGTCCACCCGGATGTGATCCGTCAGCGGTTCAACCGACTCTCCGACCGCGCCGGGTTGCCGCACATCCGGCTCCATGACATGCGCCACAGCTACGCGACGGCCGCGCTCAAGGCCGGCATCCATCTCAAGATCGTAAGTGCCCGGCTCGGCCACGCCTCCGAGACCTTCACCGCCAGCGTCTACCAGCACGCGCTACCCGGCATGGACCGGGAGGCGGCCGGCATCATCGCCGCCCTCTTCCTCGATCAAGAAGATCCCGTTGACCTGGGCGTTAGCGAGTCCGTGAGCAACGGGGACGAAAACGGACTCCCAGACGATCTCTGAGAGTCCGTTTCCCGTGGTAGCG
The DNA here is from genome assembly GCA_035650075.1 of Micromonosporaceae bacterium. Taxonomy (GTDB): domain Bacteria; phylum Actinomycetota; class Actinomycetes; order Mycobacteriales; family Micromonosporaceae; genus DASSUC01. The sequence continues at coordinate 3,303 of DASRII010000338.1, forward strand.
GGGACAGGATTTGAACCTGTGACCTCTGGGTTATGAGCCCAGCGAGCTACCGAGCTGCTCCACCCCGCGTCGGCTCGTCAACACTAGCGCACGCTCGCCAACACTTCCAAATCGCCACAAGTGTCGTGAGACACGAAGGGCGACCGGCACCGGGGCGGCGCCTGACCACAGCCACGCGCCGCCCCGAGGCCGAGACCCTAACCGCTCGGCACCGACGGAGTCGCCGAAGGACCCTTCGACGTAGCCGGCGGCGACACCGAACCCGAAGGCGCCGGGGTGTTGCTCGCCGCGCGCAGGTCTTCGTACCGCTTGACCGCATCCATCAGCGCCTTCAGGGCCTTCCCGTACGCCTCAGGATCGCCGGAGATCTGCGCCGCCTTGAGATCGGCCAACGCCTTGTCGATCGCGGCGATCGCTTCGGCGAGCGCGCCTGACGCCGGAGGCGGCTGGCCACTGCCGGTCGAGCCGGTATTCGGTGGCGGCGCTTGCCCAGTTGCCTGTTTCACCAACTGTTGCAGCCCGTCGGTGAGGTTGTCGGCGTACGCCGCGTACTTGCTGCCGTACGCGACCAGCACCTTGCGCAGGAACGGATAGGAGTTGTCGGACTTCGTCTTCAGGTACAGCGGCTCGATGTAGAGCATGCCGTCGGCGACCGGCAACGACAGCAGGTTGCCGTAGATCACGTTCGACTGCTGGGAGTTGAACTGGGTGAGCTCCTGTCTAGCCTCCGGAAGGCTCGTCATCGAGCCATGCACCTGCTGCGGTCCGGGGATCGCGGTGTCGGGCGGTAGCTCGAGCACTTCGAACCGAGGCTTGCCGTCGACGTACGAGGCGGTCAACAGCGCCGCCAGGTTGCCCCGGTTGCGTGGTGACATGGCGGCCGTGAGCTGGAATCGCGTGCTCGTCTGGCCGGGGAACTGCGCCACGATGTAGTACGGCGGCTGGTCGAGCTGGTCGTTGCCCGGGTCGCCCGGCACCTGCCAGAAGTCCTGGCCGGAGAAGAAGCCGTTCGGCGTCGTGACGTGGAACCGGGCGAGCAGGTCACGCTGCACCTTGAACTGGTCTTCCGGGTAACGCAGGTGGTCGACGAGCTGCGGCGACATCTCCGAGGCCGGCTTGACCAGCTTGTTGCCGAACGCCTTGTTCCACGTCTTCAGCACCGGATCGGTGTCGTCGAACGCGTAGAGGTTCACCTCTCCGGTGTAGGCGTCGACGGTGGCCTTTACCGAGTTGCGGAGATAGTTCACGTCTTGCCGCGGCTGCGGGAACGTGGTGTCGACCGTCGAGGCGTCACGGATGGCCGTACGCCAGTCGATCTTCTGCGCGTAGGGGTAGGTGGACGCCGTGGTGTAGCCGTCGATGATCCACAGAATCTTGCCGTCGACGGCGGCCGGGTACGGGTCCTCG
>DASRII010000339.1:0-9565 GCA_035650075.1 Micromonosporaceae bacterium
GTCGGCGGAGCGGGCGTCCGACCGACCGCCCGACACGCCCGCGCCGGGCCATGCCGACGGCGTCACCGATCGTGCCTGGTTGTGGCAGTGCCTGCTCCAGTTGCCGCCGCGCCAGCGGGTCGCGATCGTGCTGCGCTACTACGAGGACCTCACCGAGGCCCAGACCGCCGAGACGATGAACTGCGCGGTCGGCACCGTGAAGAGCCAGGTCTCGGCCGGGCTCGCCAAGCTCCGCGCGCTGGTCGGCGACGAGCTGCTGCTTCCCCCCGAGTCGCATGAGGTGGTCACGTCATGACTGAGTCCCTGAAGTCCTTGCTGGAGCAGCAGGCGGCCGCCGTCGCCTTCAAGCCGCCGGACCTGGACGCCATCGCCCGCGACAACCATCGGCGCGTCCTGCGCCGTCGAGCGGTGACCGCGCTCGCCTGTGCGGCCGCCGTAGCGGTTGTGGCCGGTACCGCGGTGGTCCTGCTGGCTCCGGCGAAGCGTCCGCCCGACGTCCTCGCCGAGCCGAGGGCAACCGACGGCGTGACCTGGGCGGTCGGCTCGACGATCCACGACGGCGACAGAACCATCGAGGTGGGACACCCCGTCCGCGCCCTCGTCCCGACCTCGGTCGGGTTCGTCACCATCGACGGCGGCAACAACGTCTTCTCCGTCACCAATCGGGGCGTCACGCAGATCGGCCAGGCGGTAGCCGTCCCGAGTGACGGCACCGAGTATGTGCGCCTGTTCTCCGACCCGCGCGGCACCCTGGCGGGCTGGATCGGTGTGGGGCCGTCGAGTCTGGTCATGCAGGTCCACGACCAGGCGACCGGTCAGACCCGCTCGTACGAGATCGGGGGTGCCGCACCGCCCGTGTTCTTCGCCATAGACGACCGCACAGCCTACTGGCGCAACGCACCCCGGGACGGTGTCTTCGCGGTCGATCTCGATACCGGCGCCGAACGGCAGCTGGCAAGTGGCGACCAGGCTCGCAACCTCGAGATCTGGAGCGTCGAGAACGGTGTTCTGGTGTTCAGCCGGGACCGCCAACCGAGAGGCAACCTGACGTCGATCCGCGTCGGCCGGTCGATCGACGATGCCCGGGAGTTCACGTTCAGCGAGAATGCCGAGGCGAGTCATGCGGTCCGGCTGTCGCCGGGCGGCGCCTGGCTGACCTACCTGCTCTACGAGTTCAACGGACCACCGCAGCACGACGACGTCCGCGCTTTCCTCGCGCAGGTCCGTGACGCCGATACGGGTGACCTGATCCGCCTTCAGCTCCCGCAGCCCAGCTTCGCCGTTCCCGTCGTCTGGCTCGACGAGACCACGTTGCAGTTCCTGGTCCTCGGGCCGCAACGGGCCAACATGTACACCTGCCGGGTTCCCGAAGGATCCTGCGACGTCGCCGCCGATCTCCCCGCCGCCGCTGTCGAAGGCAGCAACCTTGTGTTGCCGACCGGAGGATGGATCGGGGAGTAGGTCAGGGAACCTCGGGGAACGGAGAGTTCTCTTCGTCCTCCACGGTCTGACCCCAGTCCCGGTGGTATCCCAGCGCTGTCGAGTAGTCTGCGGCCGTGACCGTGGCCGACCGCCTGGCTGAGTGGGCAACCGGGTTGGTACCGACTCAGGAGGACCTCGAGTTGGCGAGCCGGTCGCTGCGGGACACCGTCGCGGTGACGATCGCGGCGAGAGACGAGGACATCTGCGGACTCGTCGCCGATAGCCCGCTACCGCTGCGATGGGCCGCGATCGGGCACGTGCTCGACTTCGACGATCTGCACATACCGTCTACCGCCCACATCAGCGTGGTGTGCGTACCGGCGGTTCTCGCCTGTGGCGGAGATGCCCGGTGCTACCTGGCCGCGGCCGGGGTGATGGCGCGGCTGGGTACGGCGCTTGGCTGGTCGCACTACTCCCGTGGCTGGCATGCGACGTGTACCGCTGGCGCGCCGGCCGCGGCGGTCGGCGCCGGCCTGGCGCTCGGTCTGGACGAGGAGGCGCTGACGCGGGCGATGGCATTGGCCGTCCCGGCGGCTGGGGGAGTGCAGCGGGCCTTCGGCACATCGGCCAAGTCGCTGCAGGTCGGTTTCGCGACCGAGGCCGGCGTACGCGCCGCGCGCCTGGCCGCCGCCGGAGCCAGCGCCGATGCGGCCGCCCTGGACCAGTGGTTCGCGTTGATGGGCGGTAGCGCGGCGCGCATCGACCTCGACGGGCCGGCGGTACCGGGTGGCTTGGCGATCAAACTGTTCCCCTGCTGTTACGCCGCGCAGCGCCCGATCAGCGCCGCCCGGGAACTGGCCGAGCGTCCACTGCACGCGAACGAGGTAGCCCGGGTTGTGGTGCGCACCCCGGAGGCAACCCTCCACCCGCTGATCCACTCCCGCCCGGTGACCGGTCTGCAGGGCAAGTTCAGCCTCGAGTACGCGATCGCCGTGGCGTTGCTGGACGAGTACCCCGGCCTCGACAGTTTCACCGACGAGGCGGTCTGTCGAGCGTCAGCGCGCGAACTCGTCGAACGTATCCAGGTCTGTCCCACGCCCGGAGGCGACGGTCTGCTCGCCGGAGAACTGGAGCTGGAGCTGATCCTCTCCGACGGCTCGGTGCGGCGGACAACCGTCGGACCGCCGCCGGGTTCACCGGACCGCCCGCCCACCGCCGCCGAACACCGCAGCAAGCTCGAGCATTGTGTCGGTGAGGCGTTGCCCGAGGTGCTCGAGGCGACCTGGACCGATGCGCCGCAACTGCTTCGAGTTGCCCAATCCGGATGGTGCGCGAAGATGGGCTCATGATTGGCCGTCATCGATGACGGGAGGTCTGAGGTCTCATGAGTAACCGGGCATTCGCAGGCGCCGCGGTAGTCGCGCTGCTGTTGGTCACTACCGCCTGCGGTTCCAAGCAGGCACCGGAAGCTGGTGGCGACAGCGGCCGCCTCGTGCTGGGCGCATCGCTGTCGCTGACCGGCGCCACCGCAAAGGAGGGCATCCTCACCAGGGAGGGCTACGAGGTCTGCACGAAGGTCGTCAACGACAAGGGTGGCGTCGCGGCGGGCGGCACGAAGTACCAGCTCGAGATCCGGTTCCAGGACGACACCTCCAAGGCGGACGTCTCCGCGCAGTTGGTGGACCAGTACAACGACCAGGGCGTCAAGCTCATCCTCGGCCCGTACGGCTCCGGTCCGACCGACGCCGTCGCCGCGGTGGTCGAGCGTAACGGCCAGGTCATGGCCGACAGCGCCGGCGCCGACAACAAGATCTTCGCCAAGGGGTACCGGCGGTCGTTCGCGGTGCTGTCCCCGGCGACGTCGTACGTGGCGAGCATCGTGCAGGCGATCAACGATCTGGCGACGCCGAAGCCCAAGACGTTCGCGTTCATCTCCGCCGATGACGGCTTCTCCAAGACCGCTACCCAGGGCGGCATCAGCAAGGCGAAGGAACTGGGCTTCGAGGTGATCGCCGAGGAGTACGTGCCCAACCAGACCACGGACGTGTCGTCCGCGCTGACGAAGATCAAGCCGAAGAACCCGGACGTGATCCTCGGCTCGGTACACCTGTCCGAGGGCATCGCCATCGTCAAGCAGTCCAAGGAATTGGGCGTACGGCCCACGGGTGGATTCGGCGAGACGGTGGCCCCGCCCATTCCGGACTTCGTCAAGACGCTGGCCGGTTCGGCCGAGGGCGTGCTCGGCTCCACCCAGTGGACGCCGAAGACGGCCGGTTCGGAGCGGTTCTTCGGTAGCGCCACCGACTACGCGGCGACGTTCAAGACACAGTTCGGTGGCCGGGATCCGGTGTACCACAACGCCGAAGCCACCGCGGCGTGCCTGGCATTGGTACTGGCGGTGGAGAAGGCCGGCTCGACGGACCCGGACAAGGTACGCGACGCGCTGGCCGCTCTCGACACACCGTCGTTCTTCGGCCCGATCAAGTTCACGCCGGAGGGAATGAACGTCACCAAGCAGATGGCGGTGATTCAGATCCAGAACGGCAAGGCCGTACCGGTCTGGCCGGCGGACTCGGCCGAGGCGCCGCTGAAGTGGCCGGCTACCGCCTAACTCGAGGGAAGCCCAGGTATGGCCCAGTTTCTGCAAGCAACGGTGTACGGCCTGCTGCAGGGTGGGCTGCTCGCGTTGATCGCGGTCGGATTCTCCCTCGTCTGGGGAGTGATGAACGTGGTCAACCTGTCGCACGGCGCGTTCGTGTTGGCCGGCGCGTACGTGGCACTGCAACTGCACGATGCCGTCGGGCTGGACCCGTTCGTCAGCATGGTGCCGGCGGCTCTGTTGCTGTTCGGCTTCGGGTACGTGGTCCAGCGCTACCTGGTGAATCTGGTCGTGAACGGGCCGATATTCATCACGTTGCTGCTCACCTTCGGACTGGAACTGGTCCTGGTGAACCTGATGCTGTACCTGTTCACCGCCGATCACCAGTCCATCCCTACCGGGTACGCCGAAGGATCGCTGGTCCTGCCGGGCGATGTACGCATCCCGTACGGTCGGCTGATCGCCGCGCTGCTCGCACTCGCGTTGACCGTCGCGCTGGTGTACGTGATGCGGCGTACCCGTACCGGTCTGTCGATTCTGGCCACCGGCATGGATCGTGGTGCGGCGCGATTGATGGGCATCAAGGCGCGGCACGTCTACGCCCTGACCTTCGGCATCGCCGCGGCGATGGCGGGGGCGGCCGGCGCGGCGGTCGGCGCGGTGAGCACGTTCTCACCCGCCGACGCCGGCCGGTTCACCCTGTTCAGTTTCGTCGCGTCGGTACTCGGTGGTCTGGGCAACATGTGGGGCGCGCTGTACGGCGGGTTGGTACTCGGCCTGGTGCAGGCCTGGGGCGGTCAGCTGCTGCCCGGCACGCTGGTCAACGCGGTGGCGTTCGCGGTCCTGGTCCTGGTGCTGGCGTTCCGGCCGCAGGGCATCGCCGGTAAGCCCTTCTACGCCAGCCGGTTGGAGGTCTGACGAGTCGATGTCCATTGTGGACGTAGGCCAGGGGCAGGAGGTAGCCGGACCGGCGACGCCGTCGGCTCCCGTCACGGCGGCCTCCCTGCGGCGCCGGACAACCCCGTGGGTACTGCTCGCGGCCGGACTCCTCTTCGGCATCGGCCTGCAACCGCAGCTGTACCCGGCACAGGAGCGGCTCGTCAGCACGGTACTGATGTTCGTGGCGCTGGCCACCGCGTGGAATCTCATCGGCGGGTTCGCCGGCTACGCCAGCTTCGGGCAGGTGGCCTTCTTCGGCCTCGGCGGCTACGGCACGGCGTTGATGATGGTTCACCTGAACATGTCGTTCTGGCTGGCGATGGCGGCGTCCGCGGTAGTCGCGTTCCTCTTCGCCGCGCTGGTCGGCGCGCCGTTGCTCCGCCTCAAAGGGCACTACTTCGCCATCGCCACGCTGGGCGTGGCCGAAGGGCTTCGGGAGGTCGTCACCAACCTCCCGAAGCTGACCGGCGGCGGCGGTGGCATCACCATCCCCACCTTCGGTCCCAACGCGCCGACCCGGTGGCTCGGCAACGACGGGTTCTATCTGCTCTTCCTGTTCCTCGCCGTCGCGGTGGTCGCGGTCGCGATCGTGGTCGCGTCCTCCCGAGGCGGGTACGCGCTGCGGGCGATCCACCAGGACGAGGATGCGGCGGCGGCGATGGGCATCAACACCACGTTGGCAAAGACACTGGCGTTCGCCGGCTCCGCCGCACTGACCGGCGCGGTCGGGTCGGCGCGAGCGTTCCAACTGCAGACCATCTACCCGGACCGGTCATTCGATGTGGCTATCACCGTACTGATGGTCGTGATGGTGGTGCTCGGCGGCTCCGGTACGGTGCTCGGCCCCATCATCGGCGCGATCTCCGTCGCGTTCGCGTCGGAGTGGTTGCGCACCAACTACACCGACGTTCACATCTTCCTGCTCGGTGGGATGATCATCGTCGCGGTGGTGCTTCTGCCGCAGGGCTTTACGAACTACGTACGGGATGCCGTCCGGGCGCGCCGGTTCTCGTTGCTGGAGAACGTGAGGCGGTACCGGCTGTGAACGAGAGCCCCGAACCCATCGTGCGGGCCCGCAACCTGTCCAAGCGCTTCGGCGGGCTGATGGCGGTGCGCGGGCTGGATCTGGACCTGTACCCCGGCCGCCTGCTCGGGGTCATCGGCCCGAACGGCGCCGGCAAGTCCACCGCCATCAACCTGTTGACCGGGCACGCGCGCCCCACCACGGGACAGGTACTGGTGGATGGCCAGGACCTCACCGCCGCGCGGCCGTGGCGGTTCGCCCGCGCGGGCGTTGCCCGTACCTTCCAGATCGTCAAGCCTTTCCGCGGCATGACCGTGGCCGACAACGTCGCCGTGGGCGCGTTGTTCCGGGCCCGGACCGACGGCGGGCGACGCACCGTTACCGCCGCGCGTCGCGCGGCGCTGGAAACGCTCGACCGAGTTGGGCTCGGTGGCAAGGGCGATCTCGCGCCGGCCGAACTGTCCACTGCGGACGCCCGCAGGTTGGAGCTGGCCAAAGCGCTCGCGCTGCGGCCACGGGTACTGCTGCTCGACGAGGTTCTCGCCGGACTACGCCGAGGCGAGATCGACCCGGCCCTACAGCTGATCGACTCGTTGCGTCGGGACGGACTGGCTCTGATGATGGTCGAGCACGTCATGCACGCGGTCGCGACGATCTGCGACGAGGTTGTCGTGCTGCATCACGGCGAGGTCCTCACTACCGGCAAGCCGGCGGCGGTCTTCTCCGACGACCGGGTGATCCAGGCTTATCTCGGCGAACGATTCGCCCGGCGGGCCGCCGAAGCGAGGCGGGCCACCGAAGGGAATGTGCGATGACGTTCGCCCTTGACGGAATCGATGCCGGGTACGGTGTGCTGCAGGTGCTCTACGACGTCTCGGTGTCGGTAGAACCCGGCGAGATCGTCGCATTGATCGGGCCCAATGGTGCCGGAAAGAGCACGCTCCTGCGGGCCGCGACCGGAATGATAAGACCGAGCCGGGGATCGATCCGGGTCGGCACCCGTGACCTGACCGGTAAGTCCATCGAGACGATCGCCCGGGCCGGTGTGTCGCACGTACCGGAGGGTCGCCGGCTGTTCGCGGGCCTCAGCGTCCGGGACAACCTACGCCTCGGCGGCTGGCGGTCCCGTAACGAGGACCTGGCAGACGTGCTCGCGCTCTTTCCCGCGCTGCGCGAACGCCTCGGCCAGGTCGCCGGATCGCTCTCCGGCGGGGAGCAGCAGATGTGCGCGATCGGCCGGGCCTTGATGAGTCGCCCCGACTACATGCTCGTCGACGAGCTCTCGCTGGGTCTGGCGCCGGTGCTGGTCGATGAGATCATGTCGCGGCTCACCGCGGTCGCCGAAGGGGGAACAGGCGTGCTGCTGGTAGAGCAGGACGCCGGGCACGCGCTCGAGATCGCGCAACGGGCGTACGTGTTGGAGAACGGCCGGATCACCATCACCGGACCCGCGGATCACCTGGTCAACGATCCCCGGATCCGGGAGGCGTATCTGGGGGTGTAGCCCCGGTGTGGACGCCGTTGCGACGAGTGCCGCGGATCGCCGCTCCGGTGAGGGCGCCGAATACCGCGAACGGAAATCCGATGATGGGAACGGCCAGGAACGTCATGAAGGCGAAGCCGAGGTTGAATCCGGCGGACGAGGTGTCGCCGGCAAAGGTCCACCTGCCGTCGATGCCGTACTGATGCAACATCGTGGCGAGCCCCACGCTCCAGGAGAGCGGCATGACCGTGATGACGGTCCAGATGCCGGCCTGCAGGCCGATGCGGAACGAACGGCCTACCGCCGCGGCGATGGATGCCGCGACCATGAAGGTCAGCACAGGCCCGAAGAGCAACCAGTAGGCGGACAGCCCTTCGACGTCGGCGCGACTGATCGCCAAGCCTCCGAGCACGAAGATGGCGGCGGCGGCGAGGCCGACGTTCGGTGCCACGCGGCTGGTGGTATCCAACCGCCGCGGCGGCGCCACGGCCAGCCAGAGGCAGCAGGCAAGCGATGCGGCGAGGATGGCGGCGCTGGCGGACTGCAGCCCGTCGGCGGCCGTCGGATGTTGGAGCAGGAAGGTCGCGGTGGCGACGACGGACGCGACCACGGCGATGGTCACCAGCAGGGCCGCCACGGTCACGCGCACGCGTCCGGCGCGAGCGATACCCAGGACCACCATGGCGCCCACGAGGGCGACGAAGCAGGTCGCGAAGAAGCCGAGCCCTGGTACCGCGGCGCCAACGACCGTGTGAGCGGCCGTCGCCGCCGCCACGACCACACCGGCTGCGATCGCGAGTACCGGCCGACCGGTGGGCAGCCATAGCGACAGCGTCGCCCGGGTACAACTGAGCGCGAACCGCCAGCGGGGCCACCGACCCTGCACCTGGGTCAGCTCGCCGAGCATCGCCTCGCCCCAGCGCTGTCGGGGTTCCGGCAGGGTCGCCACGGTCGCGGTCAACATCTGTCCCGGTACGTCCATAGTGGACAACCGGGCACCGGCGCTGTTCCACCAGCGGTCGACCAACAGCAACGAGGTGACCAGCCAGAGGAATGTCGGTATCGCGAACAGGACCGCGAGCCCGAACGCGGCCGCTGTCCATTCCGGACCGTCGGTCGGGACCATCCAGAGGTACAGGGCGGCGAAGACCGCCACGACGGGTACGGCGGCGGCGATCTCGTACCGGTGTCGAGTCCAGCTCATGCTCCCGGTCATCTCGGCTCCGATCGTGTGAGGGCTGCCGTCGCATACTCGGTCGCGAGCGCCTGACCGGAGCCGGTCAGCCGGTACCGGTGGCGCGGCAGTCGCCCGGCTGAGTTGTCGGTTTCCCAGGCGGTCTCGACCAGACCGCGGTCCGCCAGGCGCACCAGGATCGGGTACAGCGAACCAGGTCCGAGGTCTAGCTGTCGGCACAGTTCGTAGCCGTACCGCCAGGCGGAGGGCTGGTCCGCCAGCGCGTGCACGACCGCGACGGTCTGCGCGGAAGGCCGGCGTAGTCTGGTCACGCCGAAAACTCTACATAGTCAGAGTTGTTCGGTCAAGCCTGACAGTAGCGGGAAGTGGCACGCCGCCAGCCGGCCGGGAGCCACCTCGGTCAGCAGGGGCCGCTCGGATCGGCAGCGCTCCTGGGCGTACCGGCAGCGTGGATGGAACGCGCACCCGTCCGGCTTCGCGATCGCGCTCGGCACGTCACCGGTGAGCGTGATGCGTTCGCGCCGCACGGTCGTACCGTCGTCGATCTGCGGTACCGCGGACAGCAGCGCCTCGGTGTACGGGTGGACCGGCCCGGCGTAGACCTCCTCAGCGTCGGCGAGTTCGACGATCTCGCCGAGGTACATGACCGCGATCCGGTTGGACACGTGCCGCACCACGCCGAGGTCGTGGGCGATGAAGATGTAGCTGAGCCCGTACTGCTCCTGCAGATCGGCGAAGAGGTTGAGCACCTGTGCCTGGATCGACACGTCGAGCGCGGAGACCGGCTCGTCGCCGATCACTAGATCGGGGCCGACGGACAGTGCGCGGGCGATGGCGATGCGCTGCCGCTGCCCACCGGAGAATTCGTGTGGATAGCGATCGATATGCTCGACGCCGAGGCCA
>DASRII010000340.1:0-7575 GCA_035650075.1 Micromonosporaceae bacterium
CCGCCAGCAGGGCAGAAGTCGCCCCAGGCACACCGGATACGGTGGGGATGTTGCCTGTCGGACCCTGGGCACGCAAGGCCGTGAAGACCAGTCCCGCGACGATCATGACGCCCGTTGCCAGACCTAGGAGGGCTACGGTCCAGGTGACCAAATAGATCAGCCGGGCGGCCGATCGATCAACCCATCCGGCATCCGACTCTCGGGTGTCCATGTCCACCCCCTTGAGCGGCGGTGACGAACGAGCGCCTCCATCATTGGATGGGCGCTCGTCACTCTAAGGGTATGGACGGGGACGCATCGCTACAAGCTCTGGGTAAGATTGGCACAACTCGGACGAGTTGCGCAGTGCAAGGTGCACGGCGCGGTGATGGACAGCCGGCACCTCCACTTAGCGGCGGCGCTACACGCGCCGCCGCTGTGCTGTCGGCTCATGAGTGCGGCAGTCGCGCCAGGTCGGACACCGGTCCGAGATGGCCGAGCTTGTCGGGATTGACCACGGCGTGGATCGCCTGAACCACCCCGTCGGCGACGTCCAGCTCGATCACGCTGAGCACCCGCTGCTCGGCGTCGTACAGCACCGCGCCCGGCTGACCGTTGACCCAAGCCAACCGGAGAGACATGCCGACGGGACGGCCGCGGCGGAAGAAGCCGATGAGCATCCGCGTGACCTGCTGCTGTCCGACGACGGGCTTCCCGATCGCTTGCGCCTTGCCGCCGCCGTCCCCGTGCACCACGACGTCGGGCGCGAGCATGCCGAGCAGCGAGTCCATGTCGCCACCCGCGGCCGCCTCGAAGAACCGCCGGGCGAGTTCCTCGCCTTCGGCCCTCCGCTCCTGGCTCGGCACGCTGTCCCGCGCCCCGGCGGCTATGCGCTGCCTGGCGCGGGCGAAGATCTGCCGGCAGTTCACCTCGGTCTTGCCGGTGATCCTCGCTACCTCCGGATAGTCGTACCCGAACACCTCGCGCAGCATGAACACCGCCCGTTCCACGGGCGAGAGTGCCTCGAGCAGTACGAGGAACGCCATCGACAGCGAGTCGGCCAGCTCGGCGTGCTCGGCCGGCCCCGGCCCGTCGGCGGGTACGACGACCGGCTCGGGCAGCCAGTCGCCCACGTACGTCTCCCGCCGGACCCGCGCCGAGCCCAGGTAGTTGATGCCGAGCCGGGTCACCGCCGTCGTCAGGTACGCCTTCGGATTGGCGATCGTGGTGCCCGCCTGGCGCGCCCGGGTCAGGCCGAGGTACGCGTCCTGCACGATGTCCTCGGCGTCGCCCACGGATCCGGTCATCCCGTAGGCGATCGAGAACAGCAGCGGCCGGTACTCGGCCGCCGCCTGCTCATCCACTGACCCAGGCACGGAATCCCTCCCGCCAGCTCGGGTACCGCGGCTCCCAGCCGAGCTCCTTCCGCGCCTTCTCGTTGGAGGCCCCGCGCCAGTTGGTCATCTGGTCCACGACGAACTCTCCCGCGAGCAGCCGCGCGAGCCAGGCGGGGAGGCGCAGCGGCGGCTTCGCGCCCACGACCTTGGCGAGATACGGCAGCCACTCCGCGACGGGTGCCGGGTCGCTGTCCACGACGTTGTAGACGCCGGGCTCGCCCCGGTCGATCGCGGCCAGCGTCGCGGCCGCCGCGTCGGTGATCTCGATAAAAGACCAGATTCCGGTACCGCCGCCGATCACCGGTACCCGCCGCTTCCGCATCATGTCCAGCAGAATGTCCGAGGCGCCCGGCCCGTAGAAGCCGCCGTAGCGCAGCACGATTCCCTCCGGTACCGCCAGCGGTACAGCCTGGTCCACGTGCTTGATCGCGGCCAGCGTCCGCGCGGACGACGGGCTCGGCGCCCGCGCGACGAGCGGATCGTCTTCGGTCTTCACCGGGCCGCCGGAACGCTCGTACATGCCGGCGTTGCTCTGCGCGACGAACCGGCGGACGCCGGCCCGTGACGCGGCCTCCAGCAGGTTGTCGGTACCGCGGACCCGCAGTTCGTTCGTGGCGGCGAACGTCTTGTCGACATTGCGGAGGCTCGTCCCGCCCGTCAGCGCGGTCATCTGGTGCACGATGACCTCCGGCTCGGCCGCGCGCACAGCCGCGATCACCGCCTCGCGATCCAGTCCGTCCACGACCACCGGCTCCGCGCCCGCCGCGCGCAACCGCGCGACCTTGCCGGGCGTCCTCGTGGTGGCGATGACCTCGTGACCCGCCGCTATCAGCTCGGGAACGAGATGCTGTCCCAGTGCCCCGGTCGCACCCGCAACGAAGACTCGCATGATGCCTCCCTCCACCTGGTGCCTTTCCCTCTTAGACAGGGCACCACGCGGAGGTGTGACATCTTCGACCTGGCTACAGCTCCAGGCGCAGCCCAGGCTGGGCGAGGACGACCGGGCAGCCGGCGTGCCGCGTCGCCTCCGCCAGCAGCGCCGCGTGGTCGTGCCACGTGCGCAGATGGGTCAGGATCAACAGCTCCGACCCGGACCGGGCCGCGAGTCGGCCGGCGTCACCGGCGGTCAGGTGACGATCCTGAGCGTCGTCGGTATCGGAGGCCGCCGCCTCGGCGAGCAGGACCCGGCAGCCGTACGCCAGTTCGTCCAGGGCCGGGCAGGCGCGAGTATCGGCGGTATAGCAGAGCGCGTCCCCGACGCGGGTGGCCCAGCACTCCAGGCTGCCATGCTCCACACGGGACAGTCGTACGGTCAGCGGCCCCAGCTTGGTCTCGCCCGGCTCGGCGACCGAGGCGGTGAACACGTCCGGGTTCGACCAGACGACCTCGGGTAGGTCGGACGGGCCGATCACCCGTACCGGCCCGTGCTCGACCCGGCTCAGGTGATAACCGATCTGCGTGAGGTCGTACCAGTGATCCGCGTGTGCGTGCGAGACGATCACCGTATCGATCTCGGTCGGTGCCGCGTACCGCTGCAGCGGTCCCGACGCGCCGATACCCAGGTCGAGGAGGAGGCGGTACCCATCCTCCTCGACGAGGTAGCAGGAGCAGGCGGAGTCCGGACTCGGTACCGACCCTGAGCAGCCCACGACGGTCACACGCATAGACCGACGGTACTCATGTGACCAGAGTGACCGATGTGTCGCCCTGAGTGCCAAAACCTTGGGCGAAGGCTGGACAGCCACCCGAGCCGGCCGGGATCATCGGCTGATAGCAGCGACCGCGGGGGCAGGCGGGAGGTTGCGTCAGATGTCCGGGCCTACGACCACCCAGACCAGTTCGCTTGCGGCTGCACGCCGCCATCGGCTGGAATTGCTCGCCGCGATCCAGGCGTTCGAGAGGGCCCTCGCCGCACCGGCGCGGGATCCGCGTTGGCGGGAGCTGGTCGCCGAGCGGCTACGCGCCCTGCGGGAGGCGTTCGGCGAGCACGTCGTGGTCACCGAGGGACCCGAGGGGCTGTACGCCGAGCTGCTCACGAACGCGCCCCGGCTCGCCCACGGCGTCGATGCCCTGGTGCGCGAGCACGCGGTCGTATTGACCAAGCTCGACCGGCTGAGCCAGCGAATGTCCACTATGGACGTCGAGCGGATCCGCGCGAAGGCGAGCGACCGGCTGCTGCTGCTAGCCAGGCACCGCCAGCGCGGCGCCGACCTGGTGTACGAGGCGTACGCCACCGACATCGGCGGCGAAACCTGAGCCGAGGCACGGAACGCGGTGCCGCGCGCCCGCGTCCAATTGGCATGGTTCGCCGTCTGTTCGCGCCCCTGCTAGCGCTTGCCACCATCGCCGGCTGTGCCCAGGGGGGTGCGGGCGCTCCGAACCAGGATGACCTGAGGGCGGCGTTCGAGACGCGGGCGCGGGAGGTCGCCCAGGCCTGGTCCGCGTCGACCGCGAGCGGCGCCTGGCGTACCGGGTTCGTGCCGCTGCAGGACCTGACCGTCCCGCCCGCCGGTGGGTTCGGTACGGACGAGGCCAAGCAGGCGTTCCTCGCTGGGTGGTACGAGCTGCGTACCGACCTGCCGGCGACTCGGCCCGCCGACGGCCGGATCCACCAGCCGGACGAGTCTGTGCTGACCGTGCCGCTGATCAGCGCGCGGGAGGCGTACGCCGCGATCGACCAGGGCGACCCGCCGCCGTGTCCGACAGCTCCACCGCCTCCGCCCCCGAGCCCCGCTGGCCCGGACACCTCGGTCGGCTCACCGGTCACCGGCTGCACCGCACTGGTCGTCACCGCCGCGAAACTGGACCGCGCGATGATCCGTACGAGCCAGGGCCAGGTGGCCGTGCCGGCCTGGCTGTTCACTGTGGACAAACTCGCCGAGCCGGTCGCCCGCGTCGCCGTCGCGCCGTCCGCCATCGGCGCACTGCCCACTATGGACGTACCGGACTTCGCGTACCGGCACGGTCTGGTCAACGCGCAGGATCTGGTCCGGGTCGAGGGCAACCAATTGACGTTCCGGCTCGGCGTCGGGGCGTGCGACGAGAACATCCAGCCGCTGGTCTACGAGACGCCGGAGGCGGTGGTCGTCGCTGGTACCGTGACCACGACCGCCGGCGCGTGCATCGACCTGCTGAAGCTCGAACCGGTCACCGTGACGCTCGCCGAGCCGCTCGGCCCGCGAGCCGTGCTGGACGCGCTGACCGCCCGCCCGCTGGTTCTCATGGAACGCTGACGCTGGCCGTCCACATGAGACGGTTTATTGGATCCCGTCGAGGGTGCGCGGACAGGGGCAGTCGCGCTCGGTCGGCAGGTTCGCGACCGTGGCGAGCAGGAGGTCGCGCATCCGAACGGTGTTCTCACCGAACACGCGGAATACCTCCTCCTGGGTGACACTGTGCCCGCCCTCGACCCCGGCATCGTGGTCGGTGACGAGCGCGACCGCGGTGTAGCAAAGGGCCAGCTCGCGGGCGAGGACGGCCTCGGGGTGGCCGGTCATGTTGATGAGGTGGGCGTGCTCGGCCAGGGCGCGCGACTCGGCACGGGTGGAGAACCGCGGGCCTTGGATGACGACCATCGTCCCGCCGTCGCGCGTCTCCTGCCGTTGTTCGGCGGCGGTCCGCAACACGGCGGCGCGGCCGCTCGGGCAGTACGGGTCGGCGAATGACACGTGGACGGCACCGGTGTCGTAGAACGTCTGGACCCGGCCGGTGGTGCGGTCGATGAGCTGATCGGGTACGACGAACGTGCCCGGCCCGAGCTCCGGCCGCAGGCCGCCGACCGCACACGGCGCCAGGATCTGTTTCACCCCCAGCTCGCGTAGTGCCCACAGGTTCGCGCGATAGGGAATCATGTGCGGGGGATAGCGGTGGTCTCGACCGTGTCGTGGCAAGAAGGCGACACTTCGGCCGTGTACCTGTGCGACCGTGATTGGGTCAGATGGCGGGCCGTACGGAGTGTCGGCCGTGTGCTCGGTGCTGTCGTCCAAGAGGGCGTAGAGACCGGAGCCACCGATGACACCAACGTCGGCTATCACGGTCAGACCCTAACCGTCGCGTCCCGGGGAGGCTATGGTGCGAGGCATGGCGTTGACCGTGGAGATGGTGACCATCGACTGCGCGGAGCCGCGAGGGCTCGCGGAGTTCTGGACGAAGGCGCTCGGGTACGAGATCGCCTCGGACCATGACGGTTTCTATCTGGTGTTGACGCCACCCGAGAGCGGCCACGGCCCTCGCCTCGGGCTGCAGAAGGTACCGGAACCCAAGGTCGGCAAGAACCGAGTCCACCTCGATTTCTCCGCGCCGTCGGGCGACCGCCCGGCCGAGGTCGAGCGCCTCATGGGACTCGGTGCCACGGTCGTCGACGAGCACGTCCTGCCGGGCTTCGCCTGGACCGTACTCGCCGATCCCGAGGGCACCGTGTTCTGCGTGGGCGCTCACGAGTAGGCGGCGGGCGGTCATGCATCGGGAGCCGGGAATGGTCGGCGGGCAGGCGATGCGGTCACTGACCGGGCAGCTGCTCGTCGCGACGCCGTCGCTGCGGGACCCCAACTTCGAGCGGACCGTCGTCCTGCTCGTCGCCCATGAGGAGGGCGGCGCGCTCGGCGTCGTGCTCAACCGGGCGACCGAGGTACCGGTCTCCGAGGTGCTCGGTGCCTGGGGAGCGCTGGCCCGGGATCCGGCGGTCATCTTCGAGGGCGGGCCGGTCCAGCCCGAGTCGGCGATCTGCCTCGCCCGAGCCCGATCCGGCACCGGCACGCTGCGCGGGTTCAACCGGGTCTCGGGAGTGATCGGAACCGTCGACCTGTCGGGTGATCCCGAGACGCTGCGGGACGCCGTCGACGGGGTGCGGGTGTTCGCCGGCTACGCGGGCTGGTCTCCGGGGCAGCTGGAGTCGGAGATCTCCACCGGCTCGTGGTTCGTGTTCGACGCTCTGCCGGGCGACGCGTTCGTACCCAGGCCAGACGATCTCTGGCCGATGGTCCTGCGGCGGCAGGGCGGGATCATGGCCGCCGTGGCGCTGTTCCCGGCCGACCCCTCGTTCAACTGAGGGTGTCTTCGGTCGGACGGCAGGCGGGCGTGTACTATGGCGCGGGTGCCCGGCGCTGCCGGGCGATGGGGCCGTGGCGCAGCTGGTAGCGCACCACACTGGCAGTGTGGGGGTCAGGGGTTCGAGTCCCCTCGGCTCCACCAAACTCGTGTTACTCGAACCCTGCTCACGCAGGGCGCAAACGAGCGACACGGCAGCAGTAAATCTTGGGGCGACCGACAGGTCGTCCCTTCTGTTTCTCAAGGCCATGTGTGAGGTGGGCCGACGCCTGGCTTCTTTCAGCGCCTCGTCGACTGCCCGACGAAGCTCGACCGAGGTCATGGTGTCCTCATCCGTCCTGCGCGCGTAGACCACCGTGGCGTAAGGCTCGTTCAGCTCGTCAGTGACGACCTGGGCGACGCCAGCGACCTCATCGAGGTAGAGCCTATTGAAGATCGCTTGGTTGATGATCTTCTTGGCCGGTACAGATGCCTCGGCGTACAGGACCTGCGGGTTGTCCAGCAGATCCAGCGTGGTCAGGAAGGTATCCAGGCCGCTCTGGACTTCGCTCGGCCCGCTGGCGAGTTGGGTTTCGATGCGGCAGCGTTCGTCCTTGAGTGCGGTCATACGTTCGGTGAGCTTCTCGTTGGGCCAGGCCGGATCGCCCACCAGGTCGAAGTAGTGATCTTCTTTGGCGCTGATCTCCTTGAGCTGGCGTTGGAGCTGGTCGCGCAAGCTGCCGTGTCCGGCGCAGCGCTCACGAGCGGCCTGGCTCATGACCTGGGCGGCTCGCTGCCGAAAGTCCTCGGGTAGGTGCACTGTGGCGTAGTGGGCGGCTACCGCTCGCTCGACCTGTTCGATCTTGAGATAAGGCAGGTCGCAGAGATGCTCCTGCCGCCCTCGGCATAGGTAGTAGTGATATTGCAGCCCGGACTTGCTTCTGCCGGTCATGATGATCAGCCGGTGTTGGCAGCGCTCGCACCAGACCACGCCCCGCAGGTAATGGTCGTGAGTGCGTTCGCGTTTGCCAGCCCGCCGCTCGCCGAACAACACTCGCTGCACCCTGTCGAATAGCTCTTGCGCGATCAGGGGCTCGTGGCGACCCTTGTACTCCACGCCGTCCCACTCGACGTAGCCGAGGTAGTAGCGGTCTTGCAGCATCTCGCCAACCAG
>DASRII010000341.1:0-17070 GCA_035650075.1 Micromonosporaceae bacterium
CGGGCACGTGTGTCGTCCCCGGTTCACCGCTCGGGGGCTCGGGCCAAGGGTCGCCGAGGTGGGCCAGGTCGTTGTCGGGGGTCGAGCACGATCGCTGAGACACCAGCCTGGCGCACTCCTCGACCAGGCGACGGATCAGTACGGTCTTGCCGGAGCCTGAACCAGCGAAGATCACGACCGCAGCCGGCGCAAGTGCCCGACCCGCGATCGAACCCATCCAAGACCGAGCCCAAAGACCGACCTATTGCCACCAATTCCGTTTCCGATTGTCAAACCTGTGCCGGCTTTTCAAAGGCGGTCTGCCACCGGAAGTCGCGCGGAAATCCTCGCCCACGGACGTAGTGTCGTCGAATCGGCCGTGCCATTCCACGCCGCGTAAAGAATTGGCACGACCTGAACGGGGATAATGGTGCCCCCGGCGGGGTCCCATGCCCATGGGCACGCGATGGCGGCCTGTCCGTGACGCCGCCGGTGCTGGCGGCCAGCGCATCGACGGTGTCGTCGGTGAGGACGAGGCGGAAGTGGGCTTCGTCGGGACGGTGGTAGTGGATCGTGAGCTGGAGGGCGTCGTAGAGCTTGCGTTGCACGCGTTCCGGTGCTTTGGTGATGTTGATCTGTTCGAGGATCGGTACTGCTTCGAGTAGATCAACGGCCTGGTCCGGCGCGTTCGCAGTGGCCTTCTCAAGGTCGTGCAGTTGGGCGAGCTTGTCTGCGCGGTCGGCTTCGAGGGCGGTGAAGCGGTGTCGTAGCCGCTCGCGGAAGGCGCCTTCGGCTGTCTCCAGTTCCTCGATGAGGCGGTCTTGGCGGGCGGTGAGGTCGGCGATCTGGTCCCGCAATCCGTCGGCTCGCCGCGTATCGGCCCGCTGGCGTCGGCTGGGAAGGCCGGCGAGGCCCTGCAGGAGGAAGGCGTGGCGGTCGGGGCCGAAGACGCGGGTGGCGATGACGTGGCCGAGGGCTTCCAGGAGAGCATCCTCGCGCACGTAGACGGCCTTGGGGTGGTCGGCCGGGTAGCGGTCGAGGCGGTCGGCGTTGTTGTTAGCCGGGTAGCAGTTGTAGTAGGCGCGGCCGTGGCGGGTCTTGCCGAACATACGCTGGTCACATAGTCCACATCGGACATATGAGCGGAGCAGGTAGCCGTTCCTTGTGTGTTTGTGGGCGGTGTTCGGGCCGGGTTCAGTTCGGGAACCGCGGCGGGTGCTTGCCACCAGGGTGGCGGCCTCGAACGTTTCCCGATCGACGAGCGGCTCGTGGGTGGGCTGATCGGACCAGACCCAGGCCGAGGGCGGGTTGACCCGACCGCCGGACTTTGTAGCGCGCCGGTTCCACACCATGAAGCCGGTGTACTTCGGGTTGGTCAGGATGTCCCGCACCGCCGAGCCGGACCAGGCGCCGCGTCGCCGGTGTGGACTGGTGGGCTCCGGCACCGGGTATTGCATCGGGTCGGCGTTGAGCCGCGCGGCGATGGCGTCGTAGCCGAGCCGCTCGGCGACGCGAAGCCTGAAGATGTGGGCCACTACCGGCGCGCGCTGCGGGTCCGGGACCAGCCGGGTCTTGGTCTGGCCCTCGGCCGCTTTCGCCGGTACCGGGTGCTCGATGCGGTCGGCGGCGTAGCCGTACGGTGGCTTGCCGATGTTCCAGCCCTGCCCGGTGTGGACCTTGAAGCCATCCCAGGATCGTTCCAGCATGTCGGTGACGTACCACTCGGCCACGCCCTGCTTGACTCGGCGGGTCAGCAGTCCGGTGGACCGCTTGCCGCGCGGGTCGATGGGCTCGTCGGCGGCGTAGAGGCGTACGCCGGCCTGTTCGAGGTCGTGTTCGATGCGGGTGCCGACGTAGGTGCGGCGGGCGAGGCGGTCGATGGATTCGCAGATGACCGCATCGAAGCGGCGGTCGGGCTGTTCGGCTTCGGCGAGCAGATCGACGAGGCCGCCGTCGCGGGGTACCGGTACGGAGATGTGTTCGTGTGCGTGGCTGCGGCCGCGGCGTTCTAGTGCGGTGCGGCCGGACTCGATGTCCCAGAACCAGGCCGTGATCTGCCATCCGTCCGGCAGCGCGGCTTGGCAGTTGGCCAGTTGGCGGGGCAGCGAGAGGGTGGGGTCCTGCTGGTCGTCTGTGGATACCCGGGCCAGGAAGGCCACCGCAAGCCGTGGTGGCGGCGTTCGGCTCCGGTCGTGCGCGGCGGAGGGATGATCGTGCACGTTACGTCTCCTCGGTCAAGGCGGTATCGCGGCAGGTGGTGTGCTGGTAGGGAGGCCGGGCGGCCTCGTGCCGGGCCGGTGGTCCGACCCGGGTGTTACGCCGCCCGGTCCTCGACGTGTTCGGTGTGCTCGCGGTCGGCGAGAGTCCATGTCAGTACCTCCTTGATCGCGTCCAGTTGGACCTCTGCCAGATGTGCCGCGTCCGGGCCCTTGACCCGGACGATCTCTACTGTGGCGGTCAGCCGGCGAGGCGTGGCTCCGGGCGAGCGGGCCACGTTCACGACCGGCGGCGCCTGCTCGTCTCCGGCTTTCGCCATGCGCCTCCGTGCGACTCGATGGACTTCTCGGTGGCGGCAGAGTCGCCTGCCTCTTCCGGCTGGTCCGGTCCGTGCCGGGTTGGCGGGCACGGATTGCCGCCACTGTCGATGGACGCTCGATTCGCGTCGAATGTCAAGCCTCATCGAGGTTTCGAGGGTAGGTTGCGCCGTACGGCGTCGAGGAAGGCAGCGGTGTCGGTCAGTTCGTCCAGGACGGTGTCGGCACCGGCGGCACGCAGGTCGGCCGGATTGTCTTTGCCTGTGGCCACGGCGATGATGGCCGCGCCGCCTTGATGTGCGGCGGCGATGTCCTGGGCGGTGTCCCCGACGATGACGGTGTTGCTGCGGTCGAAGGGATGGCCGGCGACCGTGGCCGCTCTGCGTTGGGCGATCGGGACGAGGTCGGGCCGTTCGTCGGCGTCCTCGCCGTATGCGCCTGCGTCGAAGTCGATGTAGCCGTCGAGGCCGAAGGTGCGTAGCTTGACTATCGCCACCGGGCGCAGGTTGCCAGTGAGCACCGTCTGCACCGCGTTTGGCAGACCGGCGACGGCGGCCAATGCCTCGGATGCTCCGGGCAGGATGCGGCCGCGCTGCCGCAGGTCCTCGGCGTGCTGTCGGTAGCGGCCGGCAAGTTCGGTGGCGTAGCGGCGGCTCAACTCCACCGAAGGGTCGATGCCGTGCCGGTGCAGTGTTTCAGCGAAGATCGCCGGCTCGGTCCGCCCGGTTGGCTCGACCACCTGCTCGACAGTGCGACCAGTGACCGCCTCGAACGCAGCCACATATAGTTCGGTGCCGAGGCCACGAGTTTCCATCAAGGTGTGGTCGATGTCCCACAACAGTAGGAACGGTACGTCCACGGGCGCGGGCATGGCGATCAGTCTGCCATTGTGGGCGTTGGCGTATCGTGCCGTGGACACCCGGATCAGCCGACGGCGTGAGGACGGGAGCGATGCACGTTGACGAATGGGCCATCGGCCAGCGGATCGCCAGCTACCGGGCGCGGCGTGGCCTGACCCAGGCGGAACTGGCCGGCCTGGTCGGGCTGTCCGTATCCATGGTCAAGAAGATCGAGTCGGGGGACCGGCTGGTAACCCGGTTCTCCCAGCTGGTGTTGTTCGCTCAGGCATTGCGCGTCAAGGATCTGCGGGAGCTGACCGGTGTGCCGTTGCCGCTGATGCCCGACGGCCGTCTCGGGCATCCGGCCGTCGACGCGGTACACCGGGCACTGATGGATCGCAGTCCGAACCGCGCCGACGCCGTTGATCTCGATGGCCTGGACCATCGGGTCGAGTACGCGTGGCAGGTATGGCAGGAGCCGTCGGCGTTCCGCTACGACGCCGTCGGACAGCAACTTCCCGACCTGATCGGCGAAATGCAGCATGCGATACGTGTCGCCGAACCCGACCAGCGGCGACCGGCGCTGTGCATGGCCAGCAAGCTCTATCAGCTCACCCGCACCTGGACGAAGCGGGTCGGCGAGTACGAGCTGTCGCTGGTCGCGGCGGACCGGGCAGTGTCCTGCGCGCTCGAAGCCGACGATCCGGACTTGGCGGCCGCCGCTGCGTGGAACCTCGCGATGATCCTGTCCGCGCAGGGCAAGACACAGCAGGCGATTGATGTTGTGCGCCGCGCCATTGCCGAGTTGAAGCCCCGCCTGGCCGACGGAACTGCCGCCCGGCTCGCCGTGTACGGCGGTCTGCACCTGGTGGGCGCTACCGAGGCCGCCCGCGACGACAACGCCTCGGAGGCCCGTCGCATGCTCGACATCGCGGCCCGGGTCGCGGACACCACCGGCGAGACCAATCACTTCCGGATGGTTTTCGGACCGACCAACGTGGCACTGCACCGGGTCTCCACCGCGGCCGAACTCGGTCGGACGGGAGAGGCACTCGACATCGCCGAGCGGATCGCAGTTCACCGTGCGGCGGCCGTGGAGCGACGGCTCACGTTCCATCTCGACGCGGCCCGCTGCTACGCCCGTCGGCGTGACGACGTTGCCGCAGTCCACATGATTCAGCGCGTCTACGGCGAGTCACCGGAGGAGCTTCGCTACAGCCGACCGCTGCGCGAGACGCTGCGCCAACTTCAGGGCCGGGCCAAACCCGCCCTATCCGCCGACCTGCGTCCCCTCCTGGACGCAGCCGGTCTGACCGGCTGACACCGCCCTGCCAGCCGGCCCGGGGACACCGGGTGTGTCCGCCCCCCGCAGTGACCCGGAACGGTCCCGTCCCCATCTAGCCTCACCACCGGCGCCGAACCGATCCCCGCCGCCGGGGAACGGACCACGGCATGTTGCGGCCGCTCCGCTCCCCGGCATCCGCCGTACCGGGATGGGTCTTCGGCGCCGACGAGAGCCCCGGCCGGACGCGACGTGAGGTGTCCGTCCGGCTGGGAGCCGCATGCGCAGGCGATGAAGGAGCCATGAGCCATGCCGACCGTCCATTCCACCGCGCACTTGCCGTCGGCCGCCAGGGGGCCGTGGCGAGCGCCCGGTGCTCCGCACGCCACCACCATCGCCGTCGTCGACCTCCTCCCAGGCAGCCACGCCTACGCCGACACCTTCCGGGACGCTCCGCCGATCCTCGTCATCGACACCGGACCCACCGAGATCCACCTCTGCCTGCCTGGCGAACGGATCACCCTCGATGATCTGCGTATCGTCGACGTGCTGATCGAGGCGCTCGCCGCCTTCCGTACCGCAGCCAACACCTGCCTGGACTGACCGTGCACCTCGCCGATGACCTCTACCTCATCGCTCACGACACCGACGGGCGCTCCCGGCAGCCAATCCGGGCCACCGAACTGGCCCTCGCCGCCGCGCTACTGACCGAACTAGCCTTACAGCACCGACTCACTGTCCACAATGGTCGACTAATCCTTCTCGATCGCGCCGCGCCGGATGGCGAACTTCTGACCGCGATCCACGACAAGCTGACGGCCCGGCCGCAGTGTCGCTTCGTCCGGATCTGGCTCCCGGTGCTCGCCGGAGTGGCGATCGACGCCGTCGGCGAGCGGCTCTGCCGCGCCGGCCGTGCTGTACCTACCCGTCGTCGCTGGCGACGTCCGACCCGGTATGTGCCGGTTGACGTGCCGGTCGCGCTGCAGCCCCGCCACCGGCTCGCGGTACGGATCATCCGTGGCGAACCAGTCGCCGGTACGGACGCCATTCTGGCCGGGCTGGTGTACGCCGCCGGGCTCGCCGACATCGTCCTGCACGATGCCCCGCCCAGCGGTCTCCGGCACCTCGCCGACACGGTCAGGAGGTTGCCAACACCGTTCCACGACCTGATCGCGGCCTTGGGCTCCGCCGTTGATTCCACCAAGCGGCCGCCGCACCGCACCAGTTTGGCCATCCAGACAGCTCGACCAGCCCGGATCCGGGCTCTGCCGTTCGCTCGTTGACGACGCCATCCCCACGTCCGATGGCCTCGGCTGCACCCCAGAACCGGTTAGATAGGGAGGAATAATGACAACAGAGACTGCGGTTCAGTTGCCGGTCGACACCATGCGCGCCCGCAGCATGACCTGGCTGGAGATCGCTGCGAGCCTTCGTGCCCAGCACAGTGTGTCGGCCCTCGTTGCCGCCCGTATGGCACACGGCTGGAACCATGACCAAGCCGCGACCGAGTGGAACACCCGCTGGCCCGACCATCCGGTCACCGGCAGAAACTTCGCCTACTGGGAAGCTTGGGCCACAGACGCCGGCTACCCGCCATCGCTGAACACATTCATCCGCCTCGCGAAGATGTACCAGGTCGCCGTCTCCGATCTGATGGAAGATGTCGGTAACTACCGCCACCTTGACAGCATCCGCACCGTCGTCGCCACCGTTACCGGCGCCGACACACTTCGCTGAGGAACTGGACCCCTGGGTTCTGCGCGTGATCAACAGGTTCGCTGAGCGAGCGCGGAGGGTCAGGTGCTCACCGGCCCTCGGCAAGCTCGCGGACGAAGCCTTTACATGGTCATCCGAGATAGGAAGGGCGTTTCGCGGCCGAACACCGAGCGACTGGCCGCATTCGGTGCAACTATTCGGTGATTCCACGAGGGCAATGGTCCGCTAACGTCATAATGTGTGAGCCCCTCGACCGACATTCGACTTCAGGCTGAGCAGCGTGCCCGCGCGCTGATCGATCAACAGTTGGGCCGAGCCGGCTGGGCGGTACAAGATCGAGCGGAACTGAACCTGTACGACGGTTCCGGGATCGCGGTCCGCGAAATGATAATGGCCAAGGGCCATGGCCGGGTCGATTACCTGCTCTACGTCGACCAGCGGGTCGTCGGGGTGATCGAGGCAAAACCGGAAGGCACCCCGCTGTCCGGCGTGGAGTGGCAGTCAGCGATGTACGCCGAGGGCCTTCCGGCGTCGGTACGGCTGAAGGCGCTCACCCACGACGGCCGGTTGCCGTTCGTATTCGAGGCCAGCGGGTCGGAGACCCACTTCACCAATGGATTCGACCCAGCGCCGCGGGCACGACGAATCTTCGCATTCCCACGACCGGCGACGCTGGCTCGCATGGTCCGCGAAGCCGAGACCGATCCGCAGCGCCCGACCTGGCGAGCCAAGGTGCGGCACCTGCCGGCGCTAGACACCGGCCCGCTGCGTCCGGCGCAGATCACTGCGATCGAAGGTATCGAGCGGGCCCTCGCCGAGCAGCGGTTCGACCGGTCGCTGGTGCAGATGGCCACCGGGGCCGGCAAGACGTACACGGCGGTGACCGAATGCTACCGGCTTCTCAAATACGGCGGTTTCTCCCGGGTGCTGTTCTTGGTCGACCGCAACAATCTCGGCGACCAGACCCTGGCGGAGTTCCAGAACTACCGGACCCCCGACGACGGGCGCAGGTTCACCGAGCTGTACAACGTCGACAAGCTCACCAGTGCGGGGATGCTGGGCAGCACCAGCGTGGTGATCTCGACCATCCAGCGGGTCTACCGCGTGCTGACCGGCGACACCGCGCCAGAAGGCGACGACCCCGGCCTGGACGACTACGTGCCCGACGGCCCGGTCACCGTGGCCTACAACCCGAACCTGCCGCCGGAGACGTTCGACCTGGTCATCGTCGATGAAGCGCACCGATCGATCTACGGCGTTTGGCGGGGAGTGCTGGAGTACTTCGACGCCCACATCGTCGGTCTGACCGCCACCCCCGGCAAGCAGACGTTCGGGTTCTTCCGGCAGAACCTGGTCTCCGAGTACACCTATCCACAGTCCGTCGCCGACGGCGTGAACGTCGACTTCGACCTCTACCGCATCCGCACCAGGATCAGCGAACAGGGCTCGCGTATCGAGGCCGGCACGGTGGTGCCGAAAGTCAACCGCCGCACCCGCGTGCAGCGTCTCGAACAGCTCGACGAAGACGTCGAGTACACCAGCCGGCAGCTCGACCGGGCGGTCACCGCCGACTCGCAGATCCGGCTGGTGCTGGAAATCTTCCGGGACCGGCTATTCAGCGAGATCTTCCCCGGCCGGTCCACGGTGCCGAAGACCCTAATCTTCTGCAAGGACGACGCACACGCCGAGGAGGTCGTCACCCGGGTCCGTGAGGTCTTCGGCAAGGGCAACGACTTCGCCGCGAAGATCACCTACAGCGCGAAGGACCCCAAGGGGCAGCTTCAGGCGTTCCGCACCTCGGCGACACTGCGGATCGCAGTGACCGTCGACATGATCGCCACCGGCACCGATGTCAAGCCGCTGGAGTGCGTGTTCTTCATGCGAGACGTGCGCTCGGCGGCGTACTTCGAGCAGATGAAGGGCCGCGGTGCCCGTACCATCGGCTCAGCCGACTTCCAGGCCGTCACCCCTGATGCCACTCAGAAGACCCGGTTCGTCATCGTCGACGCGATCGGCGTGACCGAGCACGAGTTCGTCGACCCGCCGCTCAACCGGGACAAGGGCATTTCGCTCAAGCAGCTACTCGACAAGGCGGCCACACTGACCCTCACCGAGGCCGAGACCGCCACCCTCGCCTCCCGGCTATCAGCGCTTGAACTGCAGCTCACCACCGCCGAGCGGGCCGAACTTGACCAGGTCGCCGGCGCCTCGGTACGGGACCTAATCCGTGGACTCGTCGATGCCGTCGATCCTGACACTCAGGCCCGCGTCAGCGCTGGCGCCGCAGACCCCGCAGCCGCCGTCCAGCAGGTGCTTGATGCGGCGGTACGGCCGTTGGCCGCGAACCCAGCGTTGCGGCAGCGGATCCTGGAACTGCGCCAGGCCCACGACCGGATCATCGACGAGACCAGCGTCGACACACTCGAAGACGCCTACGGCGTCATCGACACCTCCCGAGCCCAGTCCATCGTCGAGTCGTGGCAGGCGTACCTGGCGGAGCACCGCGACGAGATCACAGCGATCCAGCTGCTCACCGAGGCTCGCGAGCGGCGAATATCCTTCACCGACATCGCCGAGTTGGCCGACCGCATCAAACGCCCGCCGCGCAACTGGACCCCCGACCTCATCTGGTCCGCCTACGAGGTCATCTACGCCGGCCACGTCCGCCACAGTGATCGACACACCCTGACCGACCTGGTCTCCCTGATCCGCTACACCATCGGTCAAGATGGTGAACTGGTGCCGTACGCGGACAAGGTCCGCGAGCGATACGCCGGCTGGCTGCTCCAACAACAGCAGGCCGGAGTGACGTTCAGCGAGACAGAAAGGTGGTGGCTGGACCGAATGGTGGAAGTGATCGCCGTATCGGCCGGCATCAGCCCCGACGACCTCGACAACGCCCCATTCACCGAACGCGGCGGCATCGACGGCGCCATCCGCGACCTCGGCCCGCGAGCCGCCACCCTGATCGACCAGCTCAACCAGGAGTTGACGGCATGATGCCCCCGCGTGACGGCGCATTCAGATTCAAGCCTCTTGGCCAGATTGCAGAAATCATTCGAGGCGTCACATACACCAAAACAGAAGCCCGAGCAGAGTCAGGGCCTGGGCTTGTACCTCTACTGCGGGCTACGAATATCGAGTCGAGCCTGATGCTTGAGGGTCAACTCATTTATGTGCCTGAACGTTTCGTTAACGAGGCGCAATTCGTTCAAATGGGCGACATCGTCATTGCATCCTCAAGTGGATCTCTTTCCGTGGTTGGCAAGAGCGCGCGCGTCGCTGTCCCCTGGCGGGGGACGTTTGGCGCGTTTTGCACGGTCGTTAGACCGGGGCCCGGTGTTGACGCCCGATATCTAGCAGCTTTTCTTTCGTCAGACGGGGTTCGGCGACGCTGGAGCAAAGCGGCTCGTGGCACCAATATCAATAACTTGAAAAAGTCGGACCTGACGCCAACTCCTGTTCCCCTGCCCTCCCTAGACGAACAACGACATATTATCGACATTCTCGAAGATCACCTCTCTCGTCTCGACTCGGCCGGAGTGGGCCTGGACACGACGGGCAGTCGCATCCTACGACTACAGGATAGATTCATTAAGTCTCGGCTTCTCGGAGAGTCTGAGCTTGGACCCCGGATCCCGGCCGCCATAAAGCCGGCCGGGGTCGACGACGGTACCTTGAACGATTTACCGAGCGGCTGGTTCTGGCAGCGCTTGGGCGATCTCGCGGACGTTGTTGGCGGTATCACCAAAGATGCCAAAAGGCAGTCCAATCCAGACCTAGTCGAGGTTCCCTACCTTCGAGTCGCAAATGTGCAACGTGGCCGACTCGACCTAGCGCATGTCGCCACGATACGGGTGTCTCCAAGTAAGGCGGCAGCACTTCAGCTCCTGCCCGGCGATGTTTTGCTCAATGAAGGCGGCGACCGCGATAAGCTCGCGAGGGGTTGGATTTGGGAGGGTCAGATCGCTGGTTGCATCCATCAGAACCACGTCTTCCGAGCGCGAGTGCGCGATGCTCAGATTGAGGCTCCATTGCTCTCCTGGGCCGCAAATACTATTGGTGCTCCCTGGGCGGAGCGCAACGGACGGCAGAGTGTAAATCTCGCTTCAATCAGTCTTTCTAGGATCCGTCTAATGCCAGTTCCAGTCCCGCCTCGGCAGCTTCAAGCACGTCTCGTGCAGATAATCAATGAGCAGTTGAGTGTCATCGACCGAATGAGAGCCGGAGTTGTGTCTGCTCAGCGAACGTCCGCTGCTCTAAGAAGATCATTACTTGGTGCGGCGTTTTCCGGGCAGTTGACAGGGCGGGTGAGCGATATGGAGATCGTAGAGGAGTTGGCGGGTGTCTGAGGCGCGGCGGTTGGTCGACAAGCTGTGGTCGTACTGCAATGTTTTGCGTGACGACGGTGTAGGTACGATCGAATACACCGAGCAGCTGACGTACCTGTTGTTCTTAAAGATGGCTCACGAACGGGAAATCCGGCCGCTGAAGGGTGAGCGGATCGTGCCGGAGCACTGCTCGTGGCAGCGGCTGCTCGACGCCGATGGCGATGACCTGGAGGTCACGTACCGGCACATCCTCGAAGACCTGGCCAAACTGCCCGGCACGTTGGGCACGATCTACCGCAAGGCGCAGAACCGTATCCAGGATCCGGCCAAGCTTAAGCGGCTCATCGTCGATTTGATCGACAAGGAGAACTGGTCGGCTACCGGGACGGACATCAAAGGCGACGCGTACGAGGAACTGCTGTCCAAGGGCGCCGAGGACATCAAGTCGGGCGCCGGGCAGTACTTCACGCCGCGTCCGCTGATCCAGGCGATGGTCGACTGTGTCCAGCCGTCCGTGCGGGATACGGTGGCCGACCCGGCAGCGGGTACCGGCGGCTTCCTGCTGGCAGCGCACGAGTACGCCGCCCGGCACGCCGAGACCTTGACGCCGACCGAGCGGAACCACCTACGGGATACGTTCGTACATGGCGTGGAGTTGGTTGACGGCACTGCTCGTCTGGCGGCGATGAACCTGCTGCTGCACGGCATCGGTACGCCCAACGGCAAGAGCCTAATCGAGGTCAAGGACGCGCTGATCGCTGACCCGGGCAAGCGGTACTCGGTGGTCTTGTCCAATCCGCCGTTCGGCCGTAAGTCTTCGCTGACGATGGTTGGCGCAGATGGGCGTGAGTCGCGTGACGAGCGGGAGATCGAGCGGCAGGACTTCGTCGTCACCACGGCGAACAAGCAGCTCAACTTCATCCAGCACATCGCCACGATCCTGGACATCAATGGTCGGGCGGCGGTGGTCGTACCCGACAACGTGCTTTTCGAAGGTGGTGTCGGCGAGACGCTGCGGCGGCGGATGCTGGCCGACTTCGACGTGCATACCATGCTGCGCTTGCCAACCGGCATCTTCTACGCCCAGGGTGTCAAGGCCAACGTGCTGTTCTTCGACAAGCGGCCGGCCTCCGAACGGCCATGGACGGAGCGGCTGTGGATCTACGACCTGCGTACCAACCAGCACTTCACGCTGAAGCAGAATCCGCTACGCCGGCACCATCTAGATGAGTTCGTCGCCTGTTACCTGCCGGGCAAGCCGCGCGGGGAGCGGGTCGAGAGCGAGCGGTTCAAGTCGTTCGAGTACGACGAGCTGATCGCCAGAGACAAGGTCAACCTCGACATCACCTGGCTGCGCGACGAGTCCCTGGAGGACATGGAGAACCTGCCGGCGCCCGAGGTGATCGCTCGGGAGATCGTCGAGGATCTCACTGCGGCGCTGGCCGAGTTCGAGGCAGTCGCTGCCGCCCTGGAAGCCGCGGCGGAGTCTCGTCCCAGCGACCCGTCGGCGGCTGACTGACGATTGCGCTGGTGGTGCTTCACGCGCCGCGAATCTCGTCGAGGTGTCGGCGGATGAGCTCGAGGTGTTCGGCCAGGGTCGAGCTGGTGGTTCGCTGGGGCCAGTCGAGGATAACGCCATCGCAATGGGCGCATCGGTCGGTTGCGACTTCGTCCGGCTCGGGCTGAGGTTCGGCGATGCCACAGACTCCACATATGGAGAGGTGGGCGTCGTCGTAGGCGGCGCCGAGCTGGTCGAGACTGGTGCGGCGGCGCTCGCGGCGGTTGAGGGCCTGCCACCCGCAATTGACAGCCGCCGCGCGGCGGATCGGGTAGTCGCCGAGGGCTACGTGCTGGATCTGCTCGCGGGTCTCTGTGGGTGGCGTAGCCAGGATGGCCAGCTCGCCCAGATCGGCGAGGTGGCCGCTGGCCAGCCTGGCGGCAAGCCGGTACAGACGCGGGTGTGCGGCGGTGAGGTGCTCCTCGGCGGTGAGCAACCGGTGGGCCTGGTCCACCCACAGGTTCGTATGGCGCTGCTCCAGTTCGCACACGATGGGTTGAGCGAGATCGCGAGCGCGGAACCGGTTGATCCTGCGTCTCTGGTCGAGCCAGTCAGCGACCTGGTTGGCCAGGTCCGGCTCGTTGTCGAGAAACGTGGCTGCGCCGTCGGCGATGAGCAACTGAAGGGCCTCGGCGGCGGGTTGACTGCCTAACCGGTCCGCGAGCCCGGGGAACCGTTGAACCTCACCAAGGGCGTCGATCGCCGTGCGGCGGCGAACGACGGTGTCCTGCTCGATCCTCCAGGCGTGGGATGCCGCCTGGGCGTCGAGGCGCTCGCTGAGCAGTTCGGCCAGGGTCAGCTCCGCCGCAGCGGTGTCCGGCTGACTCCAGCACGCCTCGGTGATGGCCCGGGCCGGGTCGCGTACCAGTCCGCAGGCGGCAACCACCAGCGCCGCCGCCGGATCGCTCGCGTCGATGGTTTGACCTTGCCGGGCCAGGATCGGTCCGGCGGCCCGGATGAAGCTGGCCGCGCGGGTGGCTGTAGTGGTGAGCAGGAGCATCGGCGGGCAGTGCGGGTGCCGGCCTTCCCATGCTCGGTCATCGGCGTAGGCGAGGTATCGGGCGACCTTCTGCTTGAGCAGGGTCTGGGTCATCGATGCCAAGTCGACCTCGATGAACACGACGCAGGCGGCGCCGTCGACCGTCAGGGTAGCGGCAGCGTCCGGAGTCAGCCGGTAGGGATGGGTGGACCAGGCGCTGACTCGGTCCCACTCCTGCCAGGCGGTGCGGTCGGTGAGCCAGCCCGCGATATGGATGCCTTCGTCGTGGCCGTGTTCGGTCAGAGCGAGCCACACTTCGGTGATCGCGGCGGCGTGGGCTACGAACATGCCGGACGGGCGGCCGTCGGCTGTGGCGGTGCCGGCCACCAGCCGGGCGCCGGTTGGACGCAGCCACCAGTGCCGGGGTGCTGAGCCTGCTTCCCGTCCGGGCCGCACGCACTCGACCAGGCCTGTGGTGTGCAGCCGGTCCAGGCGGTACCGGATGGTCCGCTCCGGGACGGCAGTGGCGCGGGCGAGTTGGCCGGTGGTCATCACCCGGTGCTTGTGGAGCAGGACCAGCAGGTCATGCGACGGGCCGCCGGAGGCGCGCAAGCGGGTCACGTACGAGCGGTCACCCATGCCGGCTCCGCCGATCCGGCGTGAACGCGTATAGGCACTCTCGGGTGACACAGTAAGTGTCAGTCGCCGGTCGGCTCTGACCCCGACAAGCGGCTATCACCAGCGCTGACAAGCCCATCGCAGTTGCCGTTCGGGTCCAGGGCAGTCGGCAAACCCGGCAGCCACAATCGAGGCCGCCTGACAGGCCCTGACAGAAAGGCGCGGCTGTCGTCGAGCCGAGGTCAGGCATCGCTGCCTCCGGGATCGGTTAGGACGCTGGCCTCGTCAGCACGGACGGCCTGGAGCAGCACGCCCATGCGCTCGTTGCGAACCCGATGACCGGCCGCGCGCAGCCCCGCTGCCAGGTTCCGCCGGTTGACTGCGGTCCCCGCCGCCACGAGCCGGTCCCGGACCAATCGAGCGGCCTGCTCCAGCTCGGTCCCCGCGCTGCTCCCACCGGGCGAGCTGTCCCGGCCAATCCCGGACCGCCGGGGCCAGCCGGGACCATGGGCAACGGCTGAACCGTGGTAGTCGCTCTGAGGGACGGAGTTGAGCAGCCCGGACAGCAGCTTGATCGCGACCAGCAGTGCCACCGCCGGCCAGCCAGCCACCAGCCGCCCGACCGGATCAGATGGCCCGACCGCTACGTTCGCGGCCACACTGGCCGCCGTACCGGCCGCCAGCGCCGCCCACGGCAGCCACCCGGCCCGCGTACCGGCCCGCCGGTGCGCCAACAGCACCAGCGACGCCACGACCTCGATGCCGTCCACCGAGACCGGGAACGCGTGTGCCCGCCAGCCCACCTCACCATGCAGCCGGGCCAGTTCCGCCATGTGCGAGTACGAGATCGCCCCGGCCACACCAGCCAGCACCGCCACCGTGACGACAGCAGCGCCGGTGATTACCCGATCCGCGGCGCTCATCGGGCACCACCGCCCGAAGACAACGAAACGGTCGCCTCAATCACCAATGATCGTGACGACCGTGCCCATGTTCGGCGTGCCCCCGGCCGGAGTAGCACTGCAAGGGAAAAGGCCCTTCACCAGCACGAATGGCCGGTGCTGATCATAGAGGAGTCGGTCGTCTTGGAGTAGGGCCGCGCCTTCGGCTGTAGTCGCAGAACAACCCCGACAGGCAGCGACCAGCGGAAACTCTGCTTTGTCCGGGTTGCGGCAGGCCACCGCCGCCCGCGCCCCATCCCCGAACACCAGCGCATCGACGCCGCCTGCTACTTGAATGGATGCCATAACTTCCTGCACCGACTGCCCGTAGTCATCGGCGCCCATCGGTATCGATGACGCGCTGGCCGAGGCCCGCGGCCTTGCACACCTCGCTCGTGCTGGCCCACCAGTACGTCGGCCAACTCAGGCGGGAGATGGCTGAGGCGATCGACACCGCGCCAGCGATGTACGAGCGAGTGGTCGCGTCACACGCTGTCATGCTGGGTGGCTTCAGGCCGGCATCGTCGGCGAGGAAGCCGAAGGTCGGTTCCTGAGCGGCACAGGAGCCGCCCTGCCCGATCGTAGGAAGGCCAGCACGGCCATGACCCGTATGTTGATGTGGGGCTTGCCGTCGGCATCGGAACGGAGGCCGGACAGTCCAAGCTTCTGGTAGACCGATCGTTCGTGTCCCTCGACCGTGCTCGCGGCGAGGAACAGCCGTTTGGCGATGGCGGCGTCGGAGAGTCCTTCGGCCATGAGTTGCAGCACCTCGCGTTCGCGGGCGCTGAGGTTCTGTACGGGGTCGTTGAGTCTCTTACGTGCGACCAGCGCGGTGATCAGGGTTGGGTCGATGCGGATGTCGCCGGCAGCGACTGCCCTCATGGTGTCCACGAGGGCGCCCATGTCCTGGACGCGGTCCTTGAGTTGGTAGCCGACAGCCATGCCGAGCGAGGCGATCTCTTCGGCCCATGGAACTTCGGCGTATTGCGACAGGGCGAGGATAGCTACGTCCGGGTGGGTCTGGCGGATCTCCCGGGCCGCTTCGACGCCGGCGCCGTACTCGGGCTCGGCGTCTGGATCGGATCGTGGCATGGCGATGTCGATGGTGACGATGTCGGGTGGGTCGGCGTTGACCAGTTGGATCAATTCCTGGGTGGTTCTGGCGTGCCCGCACACCTGAAGACCGTAGTCGGGGAAGCTGCGTACCAGCAGGTCTCTGATGAAGCCGTCCTCGGCGACGATTACACGCACGGAAGTACCGCCCTTACGGTTGTTCCGCCTCCCGGCGGGCTGTCGATGTGGAGAGTTCCCTCGTGCGCCGCGACTCGATCACGCATACCGCGTAGGCCGCTGCCGTGAGCGTTCGAAGCCGCTCCGCCGTCGCCGTCGTCGCGGATCTCGGCGACCAAGCGGCCCCGGTCGTCGTGGACTGTGACAGTGATGCTGGTGGCGTGCGCGTGTTTGTGGGCGTTTCCCACCGCCTCGCTGATCACCATGAATACTGTTTCTTCGAGGTATTCCGGCCAGCGGCCCGATGCGATGTCGAGCACCAGCGGAATCGGTGAGCGTTGGGCGAGGGAGTCCAGCGCATCCTCCAGACCCTTGGTACGCAGGATCGCCGGATAGATCCCTTCGGTGACGTCGCGAAGGTCCTGGACAGCTGCCTGCAGTTCCTGCGCGATCTGCTGGAGCACCGGCTCGGCGCCCTCATCGCCGTGGCTTCGGCGGAGCTGCCCGACAAGCAGCTGGATGCCTGAGAGTCGGTGTTGGGGGCCGTCGTGCAACATCGACCGGATGCGGTGCCGCGTGGCCAACTCGATGTCGAGGATTCCGCGGAGGTGGGCCCGGTTTTCCGCGTTGAGGCGGGCATTTTCGAGGGCCAGGCTCGCGGCGGTCACGACGGCATCCAACCTGCGGCGGTGCTGTGGCTGTTGGGTTAGGAAAGGATCGTGGACCAAGGCCGCCAGCGGCTGCCCAGCCGACCCCGTCACCCAGGTGACCGCGCGCGATGGACCGGTCGGCAGCGGGGCTGGCATGCCATGGGCATCCACGTACTCGCCCGAGTCGGCCCGCCGGTAGTGCAAAGTCAGACTCGGATCTTCCAAGGCTTCGGCCAGCGCGTCGCGTAGCGCGCCGCCGCCTTCGGTGCGTTGGTTCATACGAGTCAGGAACCGGGTTACCTGCTGGTGAGCCATCTGTGTGCGCAGCGCGCCCACCAACACAGAAGCGCCGAGCAGCGACTGTGCCGCCGCGTAGAGCAGCAGCAGGACTCCCTGCACCGGCACCGGGGCAC
>DASRII010000342.1:0-6306 GCA_035650075.1 Micromonosporaceae bacterium
AGCGTAGCGCCGCGCCGTCTGGACTGGGCCGCCGAGCCGCCGAAGGCGGGGTTTCGAGGCGGCGAGGGAAGGCGGCGCACAGGGCGCGCAGCGGAGCGAACCAGCTAGCTCAGGTATCGAGTTGGCGCAGTGACGGCGCCAGGTGGCTGACGATCGCGACCACGGCGTACAGCCCGGCGGTGGCCAAGGCCGCGATCGTCCCACCGGCGGAGTCGATGAGCACACCCGCGGCCAGCCCGGCCAGCCAGCTCAGGCTCAGCTCGCAGATGAGCATGATCTGGCTGACCCGGGCCTGGTACGCGTCCGGCAGGTTACGAAGTTCGAACCCGTTGATGACGACGACGAGCGGGCTGAACAGGAACCCCGCCGCGCCCATCGCCAGCCCGATCGCCAGCGGATGGGGCAGAAACGCGACGGCGACCATGCTGACGGCCAGCATCCACGACGCCAGGAGCACCACCCGTCGCCCGCCGACCCGTCGCGTCAACCAACCGGCGGCAGCGGCACCGAGCAGTCCCCCGACGCTGGCGACGGCGAACGCGACGCCGACCATCAACGCGTCGGCGCCACGGTTGCGCAGTTGCAGGATCTGGGTCAGCGAGCCGGCCGCCAACGCGGCCCCGATCAGGCACGACCAGACGGCGATGAAGCGCAGGTATCCGTTCGCCCGGACGAACCGCACACCGTCGCGCATCTCGCGCCACAGCCACCGGCGCGCCGCCGGGGCATCGCCCCGGTCGGGTCCGAGCGGTGTACGCATCAACGCCGCCGCCGCGGCGGCCGCGCCGAAGGACAGGGCGTCGATGCCGAAAGGTAGCCAGCGCGCCACACCGAACAGGAACCCACCGACCGGAGGCGCTATCAGCCCGACCGCCCTGCTGCGGCTCAACTGTGCGGCCAGCGCCCGTTCGATCTGCGCGGGTGGCACGATCCGGCGCAGCGTGGGGTTGCTGGCGCCGCCGTACAGCACCTCCGTCGCCGCCATCACCGACGCGACCACCGCCAGGTGCACCACCCACACGTGACCGCCCAACACCGCGACCGCGACCGAACCCATCGCGATCGCATCGAGCAGTGGGGCGAGCATCAGGATGCGTCGCCGGGAGTACCGGTCCGCGATCACGCCCGCGGGCAACGACCAGACCAGAACCACCAGGGTCGAGAAGGTGCCGACGATCGCCGCCTTGGCCGCCGAACCGGTCACGGTGAGGACCAGCAAGGGGTACGCGATACCCGCGATCCCGCTGCCCAACGACGACACGGCCGACCCCGTCCACCACAGCACGAAGTCACGGTTCCTGCTCAGCGGCAACGCCGCAGTGGCCACCACGCTCTCAGACATCGGACCACTGTTGCGACGGGAGTGTCGTCCCTGCCGCCCCCGAGTCGACTTTTGAAGCATGCTCAGCAATCTCGGGCGGTATTGACCGAAGTGGACGGTCCGTGGTTACGATGTTGGTGCACGCAAGATTTCGCGGGCCCGCTGTCGTTCAGCGCAGGATTTCGACCAGCAGTACCCAGGCGTTGCCGAGGCCGGCGATGAACCCGACGAGCACGACGGGCGCGGTCCAGTAGAGGCCGCCGCCGGCCCCGGCGGCCAGAGTGCCGCCAGCGACCACGAGCAGGATCGCGATCGTCGCCGTAGGCACGAGCCGGCTGACCCACCAGCTTCCGCGCGGCTCCTCCGCCGTTCGCGAGCTGGGTCGGGTCAGCCAGCCGAGTGCCGCACCAGCGAGGACGCCACCGGCGACGAGCTCCGCGCCCAACGCGCCACGCGGCTGCTCCGGGATCAGCAGCAGCACCGACACGATCAGCGGTACGACAAACATGATCAACGTGTGGGCGGCGCGGGCGGGCAGCTGGGCGTACGCCACGATGCGCTCGATGTTGATGGACACGGCCACGAACAGCAGGCCGCTGAGCGCGGCGGCGGCACCGGCCACCGCTACCGCGAAGTCGCTCCAGGCAGCGGCGTCGTAGCCCGTCACACCATGATCATAGTTTCCACATGACGTATCGCACGCAGCGAAGGAACGGAATCCCGGTACGGATCGGCGTGCGCTCCGATCGGGTCCAGACGGCGTCGGCGAGCTTGTCGAACGGGGCGAACGGGAAGTCGTAGACGCACACCCGACCGCCTGGGCGCAGGACGCGGGCCAGCTCGGGTACGGCGGCTTCGGGATCGTCCCAGTGGTGCAGGCTCAGCGACGAGACGATCAGGTCGAACGAGCGGTCCGGGAACGGCAGGTGGGTCACGTCGCCGACGCGGGCATTGGCCCGCTCGCCGAACTTCGCGAGGTTGCGGGTCGCCGCGGTGATCATGTCGGCGGACAGGTCGACGCCGGTCAGGTTCAGATCGGGTCGCAGGGTGGCCAACTCGACCAGCAGGACGCCGGGCCCGGTACCGACGTCGAGCACCGCGGCGCCGTCCGGAGCCTCCCGGGCCACGTCGGCGGCCAGCCGACGGTACATACGGCGGAGCACCCGCCTCGACGCGAAGTCGTAGATCCGGCTGGAGCGGCCCTCGAAGACCTTCGGCCGGTTACCGTGCCGGACGTGGATCAGACCGTGCATGGTCCCCCCTCTCAGTTGTGTGTTACAACTATCCCGATCGTACGTCGTTCAGTTGTAGAGCACAACTGTCGGTACCCGGGGGCGGTGGTTCGGTGGCGAAGCATCGGGTGGATTCCGCGGAAGCGAGACGCCTCCACGAGTTGTTGATGGATGTCGTCCGGGTCGCCGGGCTGCTGCAGCCGGATCGGACCGTCGCCGGCCAGCCGGTCTCGATGTCGCAGGGGTTCGCGCTGCACGAGCTGGACACCGGTACCCCACTGTCCCAACGCGAGCTGGCCGAGCGGCTCCAGCTCGAGAAGAGCAGCGTCAGCCGGCTCGCCGCGGAGCTGGAACGCAAGGGCCTACTGGTACGCGAGCGGGATCCGGACAACCACCGGCAGTACCGTTTGCGTCTGACCGACAAGGGCCGCGCCGTGCACGCGCAGATGGGAGTCGCGTTCCACCGGCAGTACGAACGGTGGGTCGCCGAAATGACCAGTCGCGAACGCGCCGCGCTCCTGGAGGGTTTACCCGCACTCGTCCGGGTCATCCGCCACCATCTGCACGACGACGGGTGAACAATCGACGGTATGAAGGTGCGGGTTCACCACAACGGCGACGATGTATTCATTGCGTGGAAGCCGACCGGGTTCATTCCGGGCTGTCGCGGCTTCGCGCTGCTGCGCCGGCGCAACGGGCTCGAGGAAGTCGTCAGCACCTGGGTCGGGTTCGAGGGCGACCAGGCCAAGGACGGCGAGCGCCGCGCCTCGACCGACTGGCCGATCCAGAAGTACCAGTGGACCGACTACATGGCCAACCCCGGTGACCGGCTGGCGTACCGGGTGCTGCCGATGGTGGGTCAGGACAAGGAGAACCTGCGGCCGGACCCGACATCGGCCAGCCGCTGGACGCCGGAGCTGACGCTCGACCACGTGGTGTCTCCGGGAATCGAAGTCGTATTCAACCGGGGAGTCGTCGCGGCGCAGTGGGTGGCCCGGCGCCTCGGCGTGACAGGACACGACCTGCAGAATGCCACACTGGAACGCGTCATCGACACTCCCGGCGACCGGCTGCGGGAGTACCTGGCCGGCCCGCTCGGTACCCGGCTGTTCGCGCTGCTGGACACCGCCGCCAGGCGACGCCGCCACGTCTACGCCGCGCTCTACGAGCTCGACGACCCGCAACTGACCGACGCCCTGACCAAGCTGGGCCGGCGTGCCCATGTGGTACTGGCCAACGGCAGCGTGGACCACAAGGGCGACGACCAGAACGCCGAGGCTCGCACGACCCTCGCCGCGCGCGTGGACCTGCACGACCGGATGTGCTCACCCCGGGCGCTGGGACACAACAAGTTCCTGGTCATCTGCGATACCGGAGACAAACCCCGGTGGGTCTGGACCGGCAGCCAGAACTGGACCAGGACCGGATTGTGTACCCAGGCCAACAACTCGGTACTGATCGACGACCCGCTGCTGGCCGACGAGTACCGGCGCCAGTGGGACCTGTTGCGCGACGCCGGGGACGCCACCCCGCAGAGTCTGCGTACCAGCAACAGCCGCGCTCGCGAGCGCGCCGTCGACCGGGCCGGGGTGCGGCTGTGGTTCACGCCCACCATCGCTCACGTCGACCTCGACGATGCCCGCACAATCATCACCCGCGCACGGCGGGCGGTCCTGTTCCTCATGTTCAATCCCGGACCGCGCGACTCGTTGCTCAACACGATCATCGACCTGTCCCAGGCCGGTGGGAGCGCCCGGCGACTCTACATCCGTGGCGTGGTCAATCAGGATCCCAGCACCACGAAGAACCCGGTACAGCTGTTCGACCAGCAGAACCGGGAGCGAACCGACTACGACGTGGTGCTTCCCGCCGCCATCGACGCGCCGACCGCGTTCTTCCGGAAAGAGCTGAAGAAGCTGGATCGCGCGTTCGCCATGGTGCACAGCAAGGTGATTCTCGTCGATCCACTCGGACCCGATCCGGTGGTGCTCACGGGCTCGCACAACCTCGGCCCGAAGGCCAGCGGTACCAACGACGAAAACCTGCTCATCATCCGTGACGCACCCGGTGTCGCGGCCGCCCACGCCACGACCATCATGGCCATCTACAACCAGTACCGGTGGCGTTTCCGGCGGCACCTGCAACCGCCCAGCCGGCGCTGGAAGGGTCTGGTCGACCGGGACGACTGGCAACACGGCTACCTGAAACCCAACAGTGCGGCGTTGCGTGAAATCAACTTCTGGCTAGGTGAGTGATTCTCAGGGCAGCTGGTGATTCCGGAAGAACCGCCAGATGAGTGTGGTCGCGTCGATGGTTCGGGTCGACCCGTCCACACCCGGCCACAGGTGCCGGCCGTTGAGGATGCGGTAGCCGATGACCGTGGACGGGTCAACGCATCGCGACCAGTGCTCGGCGGCGATGTCGACCATCGTGAAGAACGCGGTCGGGCCGCGGGTGCAGTGATTCCGGTCGGCCCAGTCCTGTAGCCAGCGCGGTACCGCCAGCAGTGTGTCCGGACCGAACGGACCGCCCTCGTACGGAACCTTGTCGCTCGTCCCGTGGAACTCGAGGATCGGAACCGGACGGGATGGTTGGCACGCCCCCGGCGTGACGAAGAACGCTCCGGAGACGGGGGCGAACGCGGCGATGCGTCCCGCGCTGCGGCAGGCGAGGACATTGGTCATGCCGCCGCCACTGGAGAACCCGGTCGCGTAGATACGACGCCGGTCCACGCATAGTGTCTCGTCCAGCCGGTCGAGGAGGTCGTCGATGAAGCGCACGTCGTCGACCGTCGGATTCTCCTTGCCGCCGATGTTCCATCCGGTGGTTCCGCCGCTCGTGGTTGCCGACCGCGGGTACACGACCACGAAACCGTCCCTGTCGGCCAGCTCGGAGAAGCGGGTCTCCTGCTCCATTTCCTCCATCACGTTGGGCGCCGGTTGGCTCGTACCACCGTGCAGGGCCAGCACGACCGGCACCGCCGCGTCGGCCGAGTAGCCGCGCGGCAGATGCAGTCGGTAGAGGCGGCTCACGCCCGCCGAGTCGACCGTCTGCCTGGTGCTCGTCCCCGCTCCGGCGGGTGCGGGCCGGCCACAGCCGGCGGACCGCACGGGATCCCCGTCCGAACCCACCGCCGGCGTCTCGGCCGGCCACAGTCGTTCGGCCGGCATCGGATCGATGATGTGCTGGCAGACTCGACGGGCCGGGGAATCACTCAACGCCGCCGTCCACACCAATCGTCCACTCTGGACGGTCGGCGGCGGGACGTCGCGTACGCCATGGTCGGACAGGCACTGGGCGAACTCGGTACCGGTAGCCAGCACCTGCGCGTCGGTCACGACCGTGGACACCGGCAGCGGAGTGTCGACGCGCTCCTCGGACCCGCTGTCGGCACACGCGGCGAGCAGAGCCACCGCGGCGACGACGGCGTACCGGCGCATCGACATGCGGACATCCTGTGCGGTGCCGACTGAGACGACGCTGAGCTGACGCGGTATTCGGGTAGCGTTCCTCGGGTGGAGGTGCTCGATTTTGCCGATGCCGCCGGGTGGGAGTCCTGGTTGACGGAGCGGCACGAGGTACGCGACGAGGCCTGGCTGCGGATCGCGAAGCGGCACTCCGGCATCGACACCATCAATATCGGCGACGCGGGCGACGTGGCGCTGTGCTACGGCTGGATCGACGGCCAGCGCAAGAGCTACGACGATGTGTCGTTCCTCCAGCGGTACTCGCGCCGTCGGCCGCGCAGTTCCT
>DASRII010000343.1:0-16414 GCA_035650075.1 Micromonosporaceae bacterium
ACCTGATCGACGAGGCCGGTGCCCGGATGCGCATCCGTCGGATGACCGCGCCGCCAGACCTGCGCGACTTCGACGAGAAGATCGCTCAGGTGCGCCGGGACAAGGAGTCCGCGATCGACGCGCAGGACTTCGAGCGCGCCGCCCAGCTGCGGGACAAGGAGAAGCAGCTGCTCGGCCAGAAGGCCCAGCGGGAGAAGGAGTGGAAGGCCGGCGACCTCGACGTCGTCAGCGAGGTGGACGACGAGCAGATCGCCGAGGTCCTCGCGAACTGGACGGGCATCCCGGTCTACAAGCTGACCGAGGAGGAGACGACCCGGCTGCTGCGCATGGAGGACGAGCTGCACAAGCGGATCGTCGGCCAGGACGACTCGGTGAAGGCTGTCTCCAAGGCGATCCGGCGGACCCGGGCGGGCCTCAAGGACCCGAAGCGGCCCTCCGGCTCGTTCATCTTCGCCGGCCCGTCCGGCGTCGGTAAGACCGAGCTGTCCAAGGCGCTCGCCGAGTTCCTGTTCGGTAGCGAGGACGCGCTCATCCAGCTGGACATGAGCGAGTTCCACGACCGGTACACGGTCTCGCGGCTCGTCGGTGCCCCACCCGGCTACGTCGGGTACGACGAGGGCGGCCAGCTCACCGAGAAGGTGCGCCGCCGGCCGTTCTCGGTGGTGCTGTTCGACGAGATCGAGAAGGCCCACCCGGACGTGTTCAACACGCTGCTGCAGATCCTGGAGGACGGGCGGCTGACCGACGGCCAGGGACGCATCGTGGACTTCAAGAACACGGTGATCATCCTGACCACCAACCTCGGTACGCGTGACGTGGCCAAGGCGGTCTCGTTCGGCTTCCAGTCCAGCGAGGACACCGAGAGCAACTACGAGCGGATGAAGCAGAAGGTCAACGACGAGCTCAAGCAGCACTTCCGCCCGGAGTTCCTCAACCGGATCGACGACACGATCGTGTTCCACCAGCTCAACGAGCAGGAGATCCTGGCGATCGTCGACATCATGATCGGCCGGATCGAGAGCCAGCTGCGGAACAAGGACATGGGTCTCGAGCTGACCGCGAACGCCAAGCTGTTCCTGGCCAAGAAGGGCTGGGACCCGGTGATGGGCGCCCGGCCGCTGCGCCGGACGATCCAGCGGGAGATCGAGGACTCGCTGTCCGAGCGGATCCTGTTCAACGAGCTGCGTCCGGGTCAGATCATCGTCGTGGACTGCGAGGGCGACCCGAACGACGTGGAGCACGCGAAGCTCGTGTTCCGCGGCGCCGACAAGCCGGTAGAGGTACCGGACGCGGTCCCCGCCGACCTGAGCGGCACCGCTGGCAGCACCACCGGAGCAGACGAACCGCCCGCGGCCTAGGGGTTCACCCACCCACCCACCCACCCACCCACCCGCGTTGATCATGAAGTTAGTTGGTGGCTCGACGGAGTGTCGGGCCACCAACTTCATGATCACCGTCGTCAGGCAGCGCTTCCGGGCAGCGCGTACCGGTCAGCTCCCACTTCGACGACGAGACCGTCGTGGAGCAGCCCGGCGAGTGCCCGGACCCGCTGCGCCTCGTCCGTCCACAGTAGATCCAGGCGTGCCCGGCTGACCGGCCCGCTCGCCTCCCGGAGCGCGCCGAGCAGGATCCCGCGTACCTGACGGTCGGTGCCGGCGTACCGCTGCGGGCGGCGGGACTGCCGGCCGCTCTCGGACTCGGACAGGCCGGCCCCGAACCAGCCGCAGCGTCGCCACAGTGGACAGTCCGCGCAGCGCGGGGCGCGCGCCGTGCACACCAGAGCGCCCAGCTCCATCAGCGCCGCGCTCGCCCGGGCCGCAACCGCGGGTCGTGAAGGCAACAACGCCTCGGTGGCCGCGAGGTCGGCGGCGGTCGTGGCCGGTCCGGCATCGGGTGCGCCGCCCACCCGGGCCACGAGCCGGCGGACGTTCGTGTCGACCACGGGATGCCGCTGCCCGAAGGCGAACGCGGCTACCGCGCGGGCCGTGTAGCCGCCGACACCGGGCAACGCCAGCAGCGCGTCCAGGTCGCTCGGCACCTCGCCGCCGTGCTCGGCTACGAGCGCCCGGGCGCACTCGTGCAGCCGTAACGCCCTCCTCGGGTACCCGAGCCGGCCCCACATCCGGATCGCCTCCGCGGGCGACTCGGCGGCCAACCCCGCCGGCGTGGGCCAGCGCGCCAGCCACGCCTCGTACGCCGGCAGCACCCGCGTGACCGGCGTCTGCTGCAGCATCACCTCGCTGACGAGGATCGCCCATGGAGTCGTGCCCGCCCGACGCCACGGCAGGTCCCTGGCGTGTTCGTCGAACCACCGGATCGCGGCGTTGGCCAACTCCGAGCCCATCGGAGGGGGACACTACCGGGGTGGACGAATTGGCCATCACTGTGGTCGGGCACGACCGCCCGGGCATCATCGCCGACGTCGCCGAGATCCTGGCCCAGCTCGCGCTGAACCTCACCGACTCGACCATGACCCGGCTGCGCGGGCACTTCGCGATGACCCTGGTCTGCGCGGGCGGGTTGGACCCCGCGGCGGTCGAGGCCGCGCTGGCCCCGCTCGCCGCCGCGGGCGAGCTGGCGGTGACGGTACGCCCGTTGCGGCCGGAAGCGGCTGCCGACTTCGGCGGGGTGCAGCACGTGCTCAACGTCCACGGGGCCGACCGGCTGGGTATCGTCGCCGGTATCACCCGGGTGGTCGCCGACTTCGGCGGGAACATCACCGACCTGACCACCCGGCTCGTCGACGAGCTGTACGTGCTCGTAGCCGAGGTCGATCTGCCGTCCACAGTGGATCTGGAAACGGTGACCGGTGCGCTGCGGGAGGCCGCGGAGGCACTGGGTGTCGAGGCCAGCCTCCGTCCAGTGGAGACAGACCTGCTGTGACCGGTGACACCGCGA
This sequence comes from Micromonosporaceae bacterium, assembly GCA_035650075.1. GTDB lineage: Bacteria > Actinomycetota > Actinomycetes > Mycobacteriales > Micromonosporaceae > DASSUC01. Next base: position 2,899 of record DASRII010000343.1, read on the forward strand.
GCGCGAGGAGCGAGCAGAGCGAGCCCCGCAGCCGCGAGCGAAAGACCGAACCCGCCTGGCTCGAGAGCGTCGAGGGTAGGGTCCGGCCGGTCGTCCGAGCGCCGGCGACCGTGTTGAGCCGGCCGGCCGCGGAGGTCGATCCCACGGACCCGGCCGTCGTGCGGCTGGCCGCCGACCTCGTAGCCACCATGCGGGTGTCCCCGGGCTGCGTAGGCCTTGCGGCGCCACAGATCGCGGAGCCGGCTCACGTCTTCGCCGTGGACGTCAGCGCGCACCCGAAGACCCGTACCTGTCACGGCACGTTCGCGCTCTGCAACGCGCAGGTCGTGTCGGCCACTCAATGGAAGACGGGTCGGGAGGGGTGCATGTCGGTACCGCATCTGACCGGCGACGTGCGCCGCGCCAACCGTCTCGTGGTGACCGGCGCGGTACCCGGCTCCGGGCGGATCGTAACGGTGACCACCGATGGCTTCGAGGCCCGCGCGTTGCAGCACGAGCTGGACCACTGCGCGGGACTGCTCTTCGTCGACCGGGTAGCCGGTCCGCACGCGATCTACGCCAGGAAGGTGTATCTATAACCGACCCGGCGGCGCGTCGTCGCCGGGCCGCCTCCCGGCGGCTATAGCGTGACAACATCATGAGACTGACGGTCGGCCCCCTGCCTCCCGCCGTCTACTGGCGGCGCCGGGCCGTCGTGTTCGGCGTGTTGCTGTTCGTCATCTTCCTTCTCGTGTACTCGTGTGCCGACTCCGGGTCGGCCGACCGCTCGGGCCCGCCCTTGTCGAGCACGCCGACCGAGACCGCCAGCACGGACGCGCCGACCGAATCGCCTAGCACGTTCGTGCTCGCCACCGAGCCGCCGGTCACGCCGACAGGTTCGGCGCAGCCGTCGGGACCGTGTACCGACGCGGAGATCTCGGTGACGCCGGCGACCGATAACAACAAGACCCAGCTGGCCCGCGGCGAGGCCATCACGCTGTACCTACGCATCAAGAACACCGGCACCCGCACCTGCACCCGGGACATCGGCGCCGACCAGCAGGAGCTGCGCATCACGCAGGGCGCGCAGATGCTGTGGTCGTCCGACCACTGTGGAGGCGCGCGAGGCAGCGTGCTGAAGAGCCTGACCCCGGGTCAGCAGGTGGAGGGCAAGGTCGTGTGGAACGGCCGCGCGTCGACGAACTGTCAGACGAAACCTTTGCCGAACGCCGGTACGTATCAGCTCTACGGCCGGGTCGGCACGAAGACCAGCGCCCCGGTCGTTCTGACGCTGAGCTAGCCGGCGAGCGGAGCTCGGCGCTAGACGTACCGCTCGAGGATCGACGCCTCGGCCAACCGCGACAGGCCCTCCCGGACCCCACGGGCGCGCGCGTCGCCGACCCCGTCGACCGCCTGCAGATCCTCCACGGTGGCGCCCAATAGCCGTTGCAGCGAGCCGAAGTGGTCCACCAGCCGGTCGACGACGCTGCCGGGCAGCCGCGGTACCTTTGCCAGCAACCGGAACCCCCGTGGTGAGACCGCGGCGTCCAGCGCGTCGGTCGTACCCGGGTAGCCGACCGCCTTCGCCACGGCGACCAGATCGATGAGCTCACCGGCGGAGAGCAGATCGAGGTCGTCGAGAGCCTCGTCGAGCGACCTCGGCTTGCGCCCGCCCGGTAGGTAGTCACGGATGACCAGCGTCCGGTCGGTCTCCACGCCGGCCATCAGCTCGTCGAGCTGCAACGCGAGCAGCCGGCCGTCGGTACCGAGTTCGACGACGTATCCCGCGATTTCGTCCGCGATTCGTCGGACCATTTCCAGCCGCTGCACGACGGCGACCGCATCCCGTACCGTCACCAGGTCTTCGATCTCGAGCGCCGACAACGTGCCGGACACCTCGTCCAGCCGTAACTTGTACCGCTCGAGCGTCTGCAGCGCCTGGTTCGCCCGGGAAAGGATCGCGGCCGAGTCGTCGAGAACGTGCCGCTGGCCGTTGATGTACAAGCCGATGATGCGCATCGACTGGGACACGGAGATCACCGGGTAGCCGGTCTGCTTCGCCACGCGCTCGGCGGTACGGTGCCGCGTCCCCGACTCCTCCGACGGGATCGACGGATCCGGCATGAGGTGGACGGCGGCCCGCACGATCCTCGTACAGTCACTGGCCAGAACGACCGCACCGTCCATTTTGCACAGTTCCCGGAGGCGGGTCGCGGAGAACTCGACGTCGAGCGAAAAGCCGCCGGTACATAGCGAATCGACCGTCCGGTCATGGCCGAGCACGATCAGTGCCCCGGTCCGCCCGCGCAGGATGCGCTCCAGACCATCGCGCAGGGCGGTGCCGGGAGCGACGAGCGCGAGCGTGGCCCGCACCGGGTCGCCACTGGCGCCTGGCCCCGGCCAGACGCTGTCGCGGTCGATCGGCACCCGCACAGTCTACGGATCGGAATCCGAGTAGCACTGTTGCGGTCGGCCCGCGAAACCGTAGAGTGGCCGGCACTTCGAGCGCTACGCACTCCAGGGGATGGCGATGGCCGGTCCGGACCGGGTCGAATGGCGTCGCGGGTTCCCGTCCCGCGCCCTCAGTGCTCTCGGTTGGTACATCGGGCTCGGCAGCATCACGATCGTGATCACGTTCATTCTCTTCGGTTCCGAGCCGGAGACGCTGGAGTCGGGTCGCGCCAACCCACTGGCGGCGGTACCGGGCGCGACGATCGTGCTGGGCGTCGTCTTCGCCGTGCCGTTACTGCTCGCTCTGATCCGGCGACCAACCGTCGCAGCGGACCACTACGGACTGACCCTGCGGCCGGGGATCCTGCGGACGCTCCTGTTGCCCTGGGCGCACGTCGAAGAGGTCACCGCGTTCGGCTTCCGCGAGGACCCGTTCCTGCTTGTCCGCTGCGGTGGCCAGCGTGACCCGCTCGGCGACTCACCCCGGTGGTTCGACCGGTTCGTGTTGCGGGCCGCCGCCCGGGCCAGCCGCAATCAGCGCGGCAGCAAACCCATCGTGCTGGCCTACGACGTGGCGGTACGGATGGCCGAGTTCGTCGGGTCCCCGGACACCCAGCTCGCCTCGCTGGCCTCCGTCGTACCGGACCACGTAATCCTCACCAACGAGTTGAGTTAGTCCACGGATATCTGGGCGGCGCAGTGCAGGGCGGCTCGGACGGTCGGGATCTCGAGCACCGTCATGCCGGCCGGGGCGGGACCGGTGGCCGCCGGGCCGCAGCCGGGTGGCACGAGCGCGCACCGGAAGCCGAGGCGGGCCGCCTCCGCGAGGCGCCGGGGGACCGCGCCGACGCGCCGCACCTCACCGGTCAGGCCCACCTCACCGATGGCGACCAGGTCCGGAGCCATAGCCAGATTCAGCCCGCCGGAGGCGACGGCGAGCGCCACCGCGAGATCGGCTGCCGGCTCGACGACACGGATCCCCCCGACCGTCGCGGCGAACACCTCGCGGTCGTGCAGGATCAGCTCGCCGGTCCGGCGCTGGAGCACGGCGAGGATCATCGCCAGCCGGGCACTGTCGAGGCCGGATACAGTCCGGCGCGGGGTGCCGGCGACGGCCGCGCCGATCAGCGCCTGTACCTCGGTGACCAGTGCGCGCCGGCCTTCCATCGCCACGGTCACGCACGTGCCCGGGACCGCTTCGGCGTACCGCGTCAGGAACAGGCCGGACGGGTCCGGCAGGCTCGCTATACCGCCTTCGTGCATCTCGAAGCAGCCCACCTCGTCGGCCGCGCCGAACCTGTTCTTCAGCCCGCGCACCATGCGCAGCGAAGAGTGTTTGTCGCCCTCGAAGTTCAGCACGACGTCGACCAGGTGCTCCAGCACCCGGGGGCCGGCGACCTGACCGTCCTTGGTGACGTGGCCAACGAGGACGGTCGCGATACCGCGTTCCTTCGCGACCGAGACGATCGCCGCGGTCACCGCCCGCACCTGGGTGACCCCACCCGGTACGCCGTCGGCCTCCGGTGTCGAAATGGTCTGCACCGAGTCGAGCACGAGCAGGCCCGGCTTGACCGAGTCGAGGTGGACGAGCACCGCGCCGAGATCGGTCTCGGCCGCCATGTACAGCGACTCGTGCAGCGCACCGATCCGCTCGGCGCGCAGCCGCACCTGGCTCGCGGACTCCTCGCCACTCACGACGAGCGACGGGCTGCCCGCCCCGACCGCCCACTGCTGAGCCACCTCCAGCAGCAGGGTCGACTTGCCGACGCCAGGTTCGCCGGCGAGCAGGACCACGGCACCGGGGACCAGGCCGCCGCCCAGCACCCGGTCCAGCTCCGGTACGCCGGTCGGCCGCGCCCGGGCCGGTGCCGCGCTGATCGACGCGATCGGCCGGGCCGGCTCGACCGGCGCCCGGGCCGCGACGGAACGTCCGGCCGCCGGGGCCACAGTGGACTCGATGACCGAGCCCCACTCGCCGCAGTCCGGGCACCGACCCAGCCACTTGGGCGGTTGGTGCCCGCATACATCGCAGACGAACGCGGGCCGCGCGCTACGCGAAGTCACGCTCGCACGTTAGCGAACCCGTACGACGAAACCTCGTCACGCGTGGCCGGATTCTTCGATGACCAGCGGAGTACGCGGCAACGGCGTCAGCGGCGGGGTGATCGGTGCCTTGACGGTCAGCGTCGGGCCGTCGGTGACGGCGAACACCACTGTCAGGGTGTCACCGGGCTTGACCGCCTTCTTCAGCCCGACGAGGGTCAATCCGCGCGCCGCGCCCGGTGCCAGTACCGCCACACCACCCACCGGAATCGTGATCTCGACGGACGCACTCGCGCTGGGCGAGGCCGCGGGCTTGGGCGACGGCGAGGCGCTCGCACGGGCCGACGGACTCGCTCCAGCCGAAGGTGACGCGGTCGGGGTCGGTGGCGCGGCCGCACTCGGTGACGGCGCGGACGACCCCAGCACCACACCGCTCGCGTCGGGGCTCGAGATCCGGACGACCACCTGCTTAGCGGTGTCGTTGAAGATGCGCGCTTCCACCGGTGCGCTGCCGCCCTCGGCGTACCCCGCCGGTCCCGAGTAGACGAGGTGCACGTTGCGGACCGCGATCCGCTCGGGCGGATCTCCCATCGGCGCCTCGGCGTTCGCGCCGGGCACCGGAGGTACCTGTGCATCGGTCTGGGTGACCTGTCCAGCGCTGCAGCCGGCCACGAACGCGACCGTCGCGACCGCGGTCACCACCGAAGCGACCAGCCCGGTCCTGCACCTCATCGTGAGTCCCTCTCAGCCGCGGGTACGGAAGATCGCGGTACAGCCTACGCGCCACGGGTTTCCGCTCAGACGAGACGCCCCGACGTCACCAACAGGAGCACGTCGATCAGTGCGACGACGAGCACGGCCCGGAACACGATGACCGGCCGGACACCCCGCGCGGTGGCCGTGCGGCTGCCGTACCACCCGATGGGCAGCACTACGGCGGCGACCGCGGTCGCCGCGAGCCCGGCCCACGACGGCGGCCCGGGCGGTCCGAACACCAGCACGGCCGTTGCCGCGAGCAACAGTGCGCCGCCGGCCAGGCCGGTGCCGGCCGGGCCGAGCCGGTGGGGCAACCCGTGGACGCCGGTGCGCGCGTCGTCGCTCAGATCCGGCAGGGCGTTGGCGAAGTGCGCTCCCGCGCCCAGCAGACCGCCCGCGGCCACGAGCCAGACCGGTGGGGTGGGCGAGCCGGGCAGGGCCAGCACCACGAAGGCCGGCAGCACCGCGAAGGAGACGGCGTACGGCACGACCGACGCCGGGGTGAACTTCAATGGCCAGTTGTAGACCAGCGCGCTGCCCAGGCCCAGGGCCGCGGCGAGCGCCGCGCGGGGCCCGCCGAGCAACGCCAACGGTACCGTCACCGCCGCCGCCACCACGGCCGCGATCGCAACGGTACGACGGCCGACCGTGCCCGCGGCGACCGGTTTGTCGGTGCGGCCGACCGCCGCGTCCCGGTCGGCGTCCAGCCAGTCGTTGTGCCACCCGACCGCGAGCTGGCTCGCGGCCACCGTGCCCGCGACCACCGCCACGCCACCTGCCGAGTGACCGACCCCGACCGCGAGCAGTCCGGCGGCGGCCGTGACCGCCGCGCCCGGTTCGGGATGGCTGGCCCGCAGCAGCCGGAACATTCACTCAGTTTGTTGTGGGCCGCCTCCCATGTCACGCTCGCCTCATGCACCGGCCTCGTAACGATCCCCGGCAGTACGACGACCTGGCCGGTGAGTGGTGGCGACCGGGCGGCCAGTTCACGATGTTGCACGGCATCGCGGCGGCTCGGGCGCGGCTGGTGCCGCCCGCCAGTCGGCCCAGGGCGGTACTCGTGGACGTCGGCTGCGGGGCCGGCCTGCTCGCGCCGCACGTGGCCGGCAAGGGTTACCACCACGTCGGCGTGGACCTGGTCTCGTCCGCTCTGGAGCAGGCCGCGGCACACGGTGTCACCGCGGTCCGGGGCGACGTCACCGCGTTGCCGCTGGCCGACGGGTGCGCCGATGTCGTCAGCGCCGGCGAGATTCTCGAACACGTACCGGACCTGCCCGCGGCGGTGGCCGAGGTGTGCCGGGTCCTGCGTCCGGGCGGCCGGTTGGTCGTGGACACCCTCAACGACAACGCGCTGAGCAAGTTCGTCGCGGTGACCGTCGGGGAGCGGATTCCCGGTGGCGCTCCACGTGGCATCCACGACCCGGCGTTGTTCGTCGACCCGAAGGTCCTCACGCGTGAGTGTGCCCGGCACGGGGTACGACTGAAGGTACGCGGGATCCGTCCGGCGGTGGGCGGCTCGTTGCGCTGGCTGCTGACCCGGCGCGGCGAGATCCCGATGGTGCCGACGTGGTCCACCGCAGTGCTCTACCAGGGATTGGGAGACAAGGATGAGTGAAGCGCTCGCCGCTGCCCGCCGTCTGGCCCCGCGGTTCGCCGCCCGCGCCGAGGCGTACGACCGCACGGGCTCCTTCCCGGTGGACGACTTCGCCGACCTGCGTACCGCAGGCCTGTTCGGTCTGATGGTCCCGGGACGGCTCGGCGGTACCGGGGCGGGCTTCACGGACTATGCGGCGGTGGCGTACGAGCTGGCGCGGGGCAACGGCGCGACCGCGCTGGTGTTCAACATGCACGCCTCGGTGACCGGTGCGCTCGCCGCGGTCACCGAGGATCTGGCGAGCGCGCTCGGTATCCCGGATGAGGCATTGGCCGCTCGCGACCGGTTCCTGAAGGCGGCCGCCGATGGCGCCTGGTACGCCGTCGCGATGAGCGAGCGCGGTGTCGGCTCCCGGCTCTCCAAACTATCCACAATGTACGAAGTTGTGCCGGGAGGCTTTCACATCAAGGGTTCCAAGACATTCGTCTCCGGCGCCGGCCACCCCGACGGCTATCTGGTCGCCGCACGCAGCGCCGCCGCACCCGACAATGTGTCGCAGTTCCTCGTGCCGTCCACAGTGGAGGGACTGGCGGTCGAGGAGACCTGGGACTCGCTAGGCATGCGCGCCACGTCATCGCACGACCTGCACCTCGACATCGTGGTACCGGCTCACTCGCTGCTCGGCGGAGTCGAAGGGCTCGCGCTGATCGTGGCGCAGCTCGCACCGCACTGGCTCGTGGCGAGCTACGCCGCGGTGTATGTGGGCGTAGCGCAGGCAGCCGTCGACGCGGCCGTCGAGCATCTCACGAAGCGTGGCTTGGCTCAGTTGCCGGCGGTACGGGCCAGGGTCGGTCGAGCCGACGCCGCGGTCGTGGCCGCGAAGCTCGCCGTCGAGGAGGCCGCTCGACGGGTGGACGCCGCACCCGGCGAGCCGGAGACGAACCGCTGGGTCTGGCGGGCGAAGCTGCTCGCCGGTACGACCGCGATGGACGTGGCGGCGTCCATGTTGGAGGCTTCCGGCACCTCGGCCTCGCGCCGGGGCCATCCGTTGGAACGGCTGTACCGGGACGCCAGATGCGGCTCACTGCAGCCGGCCACGTCCGACGTCTGCGCGGACTGGCTCGGCATCGCCGCCCTCGGCGGGGACCCGGACCTCGACGGCTCGGCCCCGCGATGGTGAGCGCGAGGAGCGAGCTCGAGGGTGCCAGCCGCGAGCGCGAGGAGCGAGCGGAGCGATCGGTGAGCGCGGTTGCCGTCGCGGGCGTCGGCATCGCGCACCCGCCGCCGGTACGCCAGGACGCCCTCTGGGACGGCTTCTTCTCGCGGCACTTCGGCGGCCGGCAGCGCGTGCTGGCGCAGCGGGTCTTCGCGAACTCCGGCGTCGTGACGCGGCACGGCGTGGTCAACCCGTTGCTCGAGGACGTGACCGGCTGGTCGACGACGCAGCGGATGCACCGCTACCTCACCGAGGCCCTGCCGCTGGGCAAGGAGGCGGCGAGCGCGGCCATGGACGACGCCGGGATCTCGCCCACCGACATCGGCCTCTTCGCGGTCTGCTCGTGCACCGGGTACACCGCGCCCGGGCTGGACATCCTGCTGGCCCGCGATCTCGGGATGGCGCCCAGTACCCTGCGGGTCTTCGTCGGTCACATGGGTTGCTACGCGGCGCTGCCCGGGCTCGGTACGACCGCCGACCACGTGGCCGCCCGCGGTCAGGCGGCACTCCTGCTCTGCGCCGAGCTGAGCAGCCTGCACCTCCAGCCGACCACGACCGACGCGCAGCAGATCATCGCCCACTCACTGTTCTCGGACGCGGCGGCCGCCGTCGTGCTCGTGCCGCGGAACGGTTCCGGGTACGCCGTCCGCGACGTCGCCGCGATCACGGACACCGCCACGGCCGACCACATGACGTGGGACCTCACCGAGTTCGGCTTCCGGATGGGGCTGTCGCCACGGGTCCCGGACGTGCTCGCCATGCACGTGCGCCCGTTCGTCACCGACCTTCTGGCTCGCCACGGCATGAAACTGTCCGATGTGGACGGTTGGGCGGTACACCCCGGCGGGCCGCGCATCCTCGATGTCGTGGAGCGGGAGCTGGGCCTGACCCCGGAGGCGATGGCGGCGTCCCGCGCGACCCTGGCGGCGCACGGCAACTGCTCGTCGGCGACGGTACTGCTGATCTGCGAGGCGCTCTTTCGCGCGAACCCGCGGCCCCGGCACGTGGTCGCGCTCGCGTTCGGGCCGGGCCTGACCCTGTACGGTGCGCTGCTCAGCGACTCATGACTGGAGGAACTCGGCGAGCGGCCCGCGGATCTGGTCCACGGACCGGACCGCCGGTACCGTCCGCCAGTTCCCGTCCCGACGCACCAGGACGACGGTGGCCGCGCCGCCCGGCTGGCCGAGACCCAGGCTGGACCGCAGCGTGCCGTCCCGGTCGGCCAGCGGGGTAGGCCTGGTGGGAGCACCGCTCGGGGCGGGTGCGAGGGACGGGACCGTCCGGTCGACGGCGAGCACGGCGACGCCGGGCGGGGTGATCCGCACGGTCTCCGCCACCAGCTCGGTGCACAGGCACCCCTCGACCATCAAGATCACGGCTGGCATCAGATCGTTGATCAGGACCGGGTTCCCCGAGCCGTCCTGCAGCACGAGCCGCGGTATCGGAAGGTTGGCCGGGCTGGCGGTCACACCCGGGTCGACCCGGGGCCTCGTGCCGGGCCACGCCACCACGAAAAGGCTGGTCAGGGTCGCGAGAACAGCGATCGACATGATCAGTAACGGCAGGCCCAGCGACGGTTGGCTCTCCCTGGCCGGCCGGAGCGTCAGGCCGAACCGCCGCCGCCAGCGGCTCCTCCTGATCTCGCGGCGCAGCTCCCGGCGGATCTCGTCGGCCTCGCCGGCCAGCTCGGCCGGATCGTCCGGGATGACGATCGTGCCCCATTCAGGCGGCAGATCTGGCAAGCCCTCGGGCTGACCGCCGTTGTCGGCGGGCCGTCCGTCGCCGTTGCCTCCGCCCAGCGTGCCCATGTTGTCTCCTTGGCCTGTAGACAACTGTCCCGCACCGGCCCGGAGAGCGCCATAGCTGGGGCTGTCGTGAGGGCGCAACTGGTCGGAGAATCATCTCCGCACACGAATAATGTCCCGGGTTGGGAGTCAACCCGAGTGATTGGCTGGTGACTCAACGTGGTACGAGCACCCGAGACCCTTTGCTGTCAAGCCGGAGAAGCGCGTCTCACACGCCCTCTGACCTGCTGTAACGAGCGGCACCGGGCTGGGCCGGGCAGGTAGGAGCGTGTTACCCTAGACACAGCGAAAGGGGTTTCGAACCTATGGTTTTCAGTGTCGGCGAAACCGTTGTCTACCCCCACCACGGGGCCGCAACCATCGAGGCTATCGAGACCCGGGTCGTCAAGGGCGAGGAGAAGTTGTATCTCGTCCTCAAGGTCAATCAGGGTGACCTGACGGTGCGGGTGCCCGCTGAGAATGCCGAAATCGTCGGCGTGCGAGAAGTGGTTGGCGAAGAGGGCCTGACGAAGGTCTTCGATGTTCTCCGCGCTCCGCACACCGAAGAGCCGACCAACTGGTCGCGGCGTTACAAGGCGAACCTGGAGAAGCTGGCCTCCGGAAATCCACTCAAGGTGGCAGAGGTTGTGCGTGACCTCTGGCGGCGTGAGCGGGAACGGGGACTGTCTGCGGGCGAGAAGCGGATGCTCGCCAAGGCCCGGGACATTCTCGTCGGCGAGGTCGCGCTCGCCGAAAAGAGCACCAAGGACGAGGCGGAGATTCTCCTCGACAAGGTGCTGACTGAGGCCTAGCCTCCGTCGACCCGACAACTACGACCGTAGGACCGCGACGTGACCGCGCAGCCCAGCCCGCGCGGTGACGTCGCGGTCCTCGTTCCAGCGGCAGGTTCGGGGGTACGCCTCGGCGCCGGCGCCCCCAAGGCACTCCGCTCGGTGGCCGGACGGTCATTGCTCGAGCACGCGGTCGACCGGGTGCTCGCGGCCAGCTCGGTCGGATTCCTGGTGATCGCCGCTCCACCGTCCGATGTGGACTCTGTGCGGTCTCTGCTACCGCCCGAGGTGGTCGTCGTCCCCGGCGGTGCGACCCGGCAGGAGTCCGTGGCTCGGGCTCTGGCCGAGGTGCCGGAGCGGTACGAGATCGTCCTCGTCCACGACGCCGCCCGCGCTCTCGCTCCACCGTCCCTTGTGGACTCCGTGGCCGCGGCGGTGCGCTCCGGCCACGATGCGGTCATTCCGGTACTGCCGGTCGTCGACACGGTCAAAGCCGTCGACGACGCGGACCTGGTGGTCGGCACGGTCGACCGGTCAGCGCTGCGGGCGGTACAGACACCGCAGGGGTTCCGCCGCGCGGTACTGGCCAAGGCGCACGCGGCGGCACCGGCCGGCGACGTGTCCGACGACGCCGGTCTCGTCGAGCGACTCGGGGTCCGGGTGTTCTGCGTACCGGGTTCGGAGCTGGCATTGAAGATCACTCGCCCGTTCGACCTGCTCGTGGCCGAGGTATTGCTGGGCTCTGCCACACTCCGCGCATGGGGGACCTCCGCGGAGAGCTGAGGGCCTGACCGGTGACGAGTTGCGATGGCGCGCACCGCTGCGCCGGGGTGCGGTGCCGCTGTCCACGATCCGCTGGATCACGCGGGGCTACCTCGGTGTCGTGATCCGCCACGACAGGGGGCGCGTCGTCCTGGCGGGCGGTGGACCAGGGGTGATGCAGCTCGTCGATCAGGTGGAGGGCATGGTGCCGGGTGTCCGGGTACGGCTGCCTGGTCGGGAGAACGAGGGCATCAGCCTGAACCAGGGCTTCTACGAGTACACGCGGTACGTGGCCTGACCGCAGGCGTACGCTCCATGCCGTGGTCGTTTCGCGGGTCGGCGTGGGCGCCGATGTGCACGCGTTCGAGGCGGGTCGCGAGTGTTGGGTAGCCGGGCTGCGCTGGGACGGCGAACTCGGGCTGGCCGGCCACTCGGACGGGGATGTCGCCGCCCACGCCGCCTGCGACGCGCTGCTGTCCGCGGCCGGCCTCGGCGATCTGGGCTCGAACTACGGCACCGCCGAGCCGGAGTGGGCCGGCGCGGCCGGAGTCGCACTGCTGACCGAGACCGCGCGCCGGGTGCGGGCAGCCGGGTACGAGATAGGCAACGTGTCGATCCAGGTCATCGGGGTACGGCCGAAGATCGGTACGCGCCGGGCGGAGGCGCAGGATGTGCTCTCGGCCGCGGTCGGCGCCCTGGTGACGGTCTCCGGTACGACCACCGACGGCCTCGGCCTCACCGGCCGGGGCGAGGGGCTGGCCGCGATCGCGATTGCCCTGGTGACCGCGCCTCCGGAACTGCGATGATCCCCGGGTGTCGCACCTGGAACGCGCTCAACTTCTCGCCGAACTCGGACGGTACGACGAGGCGGCCGACGAGCTGATCCCGGTCCTGGCCGTACAGCCCGCGGATGCCGAGGCGTTGACGTTGCTGGCACTGATACTGCGGGCGGCCGACAAGCCGTACAAAGCGATCGAGGCCGCGGACGCAGCGGTCGCCGCGGCACCCCTGGATCTGCACGCGATCGGCGTACGCGGGCTGATCCTCGTCGACCTCGAGCGGTACGGCGAAGCCGCGGCAACGGCGGAGATGTTGCTGAGCGGCGGACCCGACGACGCGCACGCCCAGATCACCGCGGCCCTGATCCTCGGCCAGTCCCGCAACGGCCAGCAGGCGCTGAACGCGGCCTGGCGCGGCGTGAGCCTCGCCCCCGAGAACGCGCAGGCGCACCTCGTACTCGGCTTCGTGTGCCGCAACCTGCGCCTGGATGACCTGTCCGAAAGGGCGTACCGGGAGGCGCTGCGACTCGACCCACACCTGTCGGCGGCGCGGCAGGGACTGGGGCTGATCCGGTTGGACAAGCACGAGTACTCCGATGCCCTCGACCACCTGGTCGAGGCGGCCGCGATGAAACCGTCCGATGTGGATGGTGGACGGCTGGCCCGGTTCGGCATCCGGCGGCTGCTGTTCATCGGCGCCGGGTACGCGTTCGTCACGGCACCCGTCGCCGCCCTCAGCGTCGCAGTTGGCGGGTGGTTGGGGCGGTTGGGCACGATCGTGCTGGCCCTGGTCGGGTTCGGTGCGATCGCGTTGGCCATCGCACCGATGCGGGACAACGTCAGCCGCGCGGTCTCGGCACTCGTGCGCGGCTCCCGCGGCCTTTCCATCGGGTTCTGGGCGGCAGCCGCCGAGCCCGCCTTCCTGCTCGGCTTCGCGATCCTGGGCAGCCCGTGGCTCCTCGTCGCGCTCCTCGCCTGCGGTGCCGTGGCCCTGTTGACGAGTTACGCCGAGTGAGAGCTAGCCGGTCGACGTGTCGATGCCGTTGCTGCCGAGGGACCGGCGGGCCCAGGTCCAGGCGTACCCGGTGTCCTCACAGGACTGTGCCGGCTCGCACAGATCCAGCGGCCGGAACGTGTCCACCATGACCGCGAGTTCGTCGAAGTAGTCCACCCCGATCGCCCGCTCCGGGGCACCCGGCTGCGGGCCGTGGGTGAAGCCACCCGGATGCAGGGTGATCGAACCCTGCTCGATGCCGGAACCGCGACGCGCCTCGTAGTTGCCGCCGGTGTAGAACAGCATTTCGTCGGAGTCGGTGTTGTGGTGGTTGTACGGCACCGGGATCGCCAGCGGGTGGTAGTCC
>DASRII010000344.1:0-11177 GCA_035650075.1 Micromonosporaceae bacterium
CCTCATCCAGGAAGGCAACCTCGGCCTCATCCGCGCCGTCGAAAAGTTCGACTACACCAAGGGCTACAAGTTCTCCACCTACGCCACCTGGTGGATCCGCCAAGCCATCACCCGCGCCATGGCCGACCAAGCCCGCACCATCCGCATCCCGGTACACATGGTCGAGGTCATCAACAAGCTCGGTCGCATCCAGCGCGAGCTGCTCCAGGATCTGGGTCGCGAGCCCACTCCGGAGGAGCTGGCCAAGGAGATGGACATCACGCCCGAGAAGGTCCTCGAGATCCAGCAGTACGCACGCGAGCCCATCTCCCTCGACCAGACCATCGGGGACGAGGGTGACAGTCAACTTGGCGACTTCATCGAGGACTCCGAGGCCGTCGTGGCGGTCGATGCGGTGTCGTTCTCGTTGCTGCAGGACCAGTTGCAGCAGGTACTGCAGACGTTGTCCGAGCGGGAAGCGGGCGTCGTGCGGCTGCGGTTCGGGCTCACCGACGGCCAGCCCAGGACACTCGACGAGATCGGTCAGGTGTACGGCGTCACGCGCGAGCGGATCCGCCAGATCGAGTCGAAAACCATGTCCAAGTTGCGACACCCGTCGCGCTCGCAAGTTCTACGGGACTACCTCGACTAACGCTAGGTGTCGCATTAGTCACCATTAGTACAACGGACTCTCCCGAGATCGGGCCGTTGTCGTCCTGTGATCGTTGACGTGGCACCCTTGGGGCCAGGCACACTGGTGCCAGAGACACCTCTTCCCGTGTGACGTTGATCCCCGACGGGTACACGGGGAACGCCACCCCGGTGGCACATGTTGAAGGATGTGTGGGTTACAAAGAACCGGTGTTCATCGGTGACGACCAGAGGAGGAAGGCGATGACCCCGACTCTTACGCCGCCGCCGGAAACGGTGGCCTTCCCAGCCGCCGATGAACGGTGCGACCGGTGCACCGCCTCCGGGAAGCTCCGCGTGCTGATCGCGGGTGGTGGCCAGCTTGTTTTCTGCGGACATCACGCGAACAAGTACGCCGAGCAGCTCGTCAAGATCGCTGTCGATGTGGCGGTGGATCCCGAGTTCACGTGGCGTGGCAGCGAGCTGATGACCAACTGAGCACGAAACAATAAGCAGCAGGGCGCGTCCGTTACGGGCGCGCTCTTTTCGCTTCACAGGCCTTGGATCGCGGTGATCCGCTCTTCCAGTTGCTCGATCGTGGCCTGTGCGCTGGGCGGCCCGCCGCACAGCCGCCGCAGCTCGGCGTGAATCTTCCCGTGTGCGGTACCGGTGCGGTGGTGGTGTGCCGCGACGAGCGCATTCAGCTGACGGCGTAATGCGATCCGCCGCTCCCCGGCCGTGAGCGGTCGGCGTTCCACGTGCGCCGTGGCCGGCTGCTGCCGTCGTGCGGACCGCTGCTGCTCGGTCTGGCGCTTGGCCAACAGTGTCGCCACCTGGTCGGGTGTGAGCAGGCCGGGCAGGCCGAGGTACTCCTCCTCTTCGGGCGTACCAGCGCCGACCGGCGTGCCGAACGACGCGCCGTCGAAGATGACCTGGTCGAGTTCTGCGGTCGCGGACAACGCCTCGAAGCTCTTGGTCAGCTCGTCGCTGGCTTTCTCCTCGCGGTTCGCCTGGACCAGCAGCAGGTCGTCGTCGGGCTTGGCCACGCCCAGCACGTGATCGCGTTCGACCTCCATGTCGCTGGCCAGTTCCAGCAGCTGCGGCACGCTCGGCAGGAACACGCTGGCCGTCTCGCCCGGCCGGCGGGTGCGCACGAAACGGCCGATCGCCTGGGCGAAGTACAGCGGCGTGGAGGCACTGGTCGCGTACACGCCGACCGTCAGCCGGGGAATGTCCACGCCCTCACTGACCATGCGTACCGCCACCAGCCACCGCTGGTCCGAGGCGGCGAACCTCGCGATCTTCGCAGACGCGCCGGCATCGTCGGAGAGCACGACAACCGCGTGCTCGCCTGTCACCCGTTCGAGTAATTTTGCGTACGCCCGCGCGGTCTGCTGATCGCTGGCGATGACCAAGCCGCCGGCGTCGGCCATGCCGGCCGCGCGCAGGATGCCCAGCCGCGCGTCGGCGGCCCGCAGTACCTGGGGCATCCACTGGCCGCCAGCGTCGAGCGCGGTACGCCACGCCTGCGCCACGAGGTCCTGCGTCATCGGCTCACCGAGTCGCGCGGCCAGCTCGTCGCCGGCGCTCGTACGCCACCGGGTCTCGCCGGAGTACGCGAGGAAGATGACCGGTCGCACCACGCCATCGCGCAACGCGTCGGCGTATCCGTACGTGCTGTCCGCCCGGGACCGGGCCAGCCCGTCCGGCCCGCGCTCGTACCGCACGAACGGGATCGGGTTGTCGTCCGAGCGGAACGGGGTGCCGGTGAGCATCAGCCGCCGAACGGCCGGCTCGAACGCCGCCTGCACACCGTCGCCCCACGATCGCGAGTCACCCGCGTGGTGGATCTCGTCCAGCACGACCAGCGTGCGCCGGGCCAGCGTGCGGCGCCGGTGCACGGCGGGCGCGGTGCCGACGCCGGCGTACGTCACCACGATCCCGTGGAAGTCCACTGTGGAGTGAATGTCGGCGTTGCGGAAGGTGGCGTCCAGCTGGATGCCGACTCCCGCGGCCGCCGCGGCCCACTGTCCTTTCAGGTGTTCGGTCGGGGTTACCACGGTAAGGGTGTCGACGGTACCGTCGCGCAGCAGCTCGGCGGCGATCCGCAGGGCGAACGTGGTCTTGCCGGCACCCGGCGTCGCCACCGCGAGGAAGTCGTCGTCCCGCCGCCGCAGGTACTCCACGAGCGCCCGCCGCTGCCAGGCACGCAGGGGAGGGAACGCGTCCGGATCGGGTCGCGGCGGCGTCACGGTCGCCCCTGGGCGGCCAGCGAGGCGACGGCGGCGGAGCCGCCGGAAGCCGCGAACACCGCGACCCCGGCGAGATCAGCAACCAGCAGCGCGGTCGAGGAGCTCACCGAGGCAGGGTACGCGGAAGGAGCCGGCTACTCCGGGAGCGACTCGGCGATCTCCTTACAGGTCGGGCAGATGGGGAACCGTTGCGGATCGCGGGACGGAACCCACACCTTGCCGCAGAGGGCCTGCACCGGCGTGCCCTCGATCATCGCTTCGAGCAGCTTGTCCTTTGGCCATACGTAGTGCGCGAAGCGCTCGTGGTCGCCCTCGTCGAGGCGGTAGTCGGTGCGCTCCTCGACCGACGTGCCGGTACCGGGCTGTGGAGCGGTCGGAGTCGTCACCCGACCAGTGTGTCAGGTCAGCCTGAACCGGTGCAGGTCGGCCCGATCACGTCCAGCGGGACGCCCGTAGCCGGGTCGAGGCGGATGCGGAAGTCTCCGTAGTCTGTAGAGATCATGACGTAGTCACGGGTGGTGAACCGGGCGGTCACGGTACCGCAGGCCGGACCGAGTACTCCCACCTCGCGAGCGGCCAGGCCACCGCCCGCCCACACCTGCAGCTCGCGATCGTCCAGGCTGCGCTCGTACACGGCCACGGCCCGTTGACCGTCCGGCGACTGGGCCAGCACCGTCCGTGTTCCGCTGAACGTCGGACCCAGCAGTCCCCAACACACCACGCCGAGGAAGCAGGCGATGGCGGTGAAGACCCGCACGGCGATGCGCTTGCCCTGGACGGCCTCGTTGCGGACCGGCAGCAGGACCCAGCTGGTCGTCAGGGCCAGCGCGGCCACCAGCAGGACACCCAGCGGCCAGTCACCGAAGTACCGCGACAGCACCACCAGGCGCCACGGGTTCCACGCGCCGACGACGTACGCCGCCGCGACCGCCACGGTCAGGATGAGCAGGACGATGCCGGCGGCCCGGCGCAGCGGCCTCGATCGAGGCACGGTCACTGTCTCGGTCACTGTCTGAGTCCCCGTCTGTGTCACCTGGTGATCCTTACCCAATTCCGTCGTTCGTAAGGTGATCGTTGTGAACGAGTTCGGCATCCGTTACGGCACCGAGATCGCCGCCGCCCTCGAGGCGGGCCGGCCGGTAGTGGCTCTGGAGAGCACCATCATCGCGCACGGCCTCCCCCGCCCCGACAACCTGCGGGTGGCACGACGGGTCGAGCAGAGGGTGCGGGATGCGGGCGCGGTACCGGCCACGATCGGCATGATCGGTGGCGAGTTGGTGGTCGGCCTCGACGACGCCCAGCTTACCCGGCTCGCCGCGGGCGACGAGGTGGCCAAACTGTCGGTACGGGATCTCGCCACCGCGGCGGCGGCCGGGGTCGACGGGGCCACCACGGTAGCCAGTACGAGTGCCGTCGCCGCGGCGGCCGGCATCCGGGTGTTCGCCACCGGAGGGCTCGGTGGGGTCCACCGGGATGCGGGAACCACGTTCGACGAGTCGGCCGATCTCGTGACGCTGGCGCGTACCCCCATCGCGGTTGTCTGCGCGGGCGTGAAGTCGATCCTGGACGTCGGCGCGACGCTGGAGCGGCTGGAGACCCTGGGCGTCGCGGTGGTGGGCTTCCGCTCCCGCCGGTTCCCGGGGTTCTACCTCACCGACTCCGGGTTCGACCTCGACTGGTCGGTGGAGTCCGCGGCGGAGGCGGCCCGGATCGTGCGCGCGGCGGCGGCGCACGGCATGCACCGCGGCGCGGTCGTGATCGCCAACCCGTTGCCGGTCGACGAGCAGCTCGACCCGGAGTTGCACGACCGGGTGCTCGCCAGTGGACTGTCCACGATGGAGCGTGCCGGGGTTACGGGCAAGGCGGTCACCCCGTTCCTGCTCGCCCACTTCCACGCGGAGACTCGAGGGCGGAGTCTCGACGTCAACGTCCGCATCATCCTGCGCAACGCCGCGCTGGCCGGCGAGATCGCCGCCGCATTGTGAGCGCGGGGAGTGAGCGGAGCGAGCCCCGCAGCCGCGAACGAAAGACTGGCCGGGTGAGGGTTGTCGTTGTGGGTGACGTGGTCACCGATGTGCTGGCGGTGGTCGCCGGTCCGCTCGCGGTCGGCTCGGACACCGCGGCCGACATCTCGTTCACCGGCGGCGGTTCGGCCGCCAACACCGCGGCGTGGCTGGCGCACACCGGCGTACCGGTGACCCTCGTCGCGTGTGTCGGCGCGGATGCGGCCGGGGACGCCCGGCTGGCCGAGCTGGCCACGGCCGGCGTGCGGTCCGCGGTTCGCCGCTGCCCGGAAGCCCCGACCGGCATCGTGGTCGTGCTCGCCGAGCGGCACGAGCGGACGATGGTCTACGACCGCGGCGCCAACCTCCACATCGCACCGTCCGATGTGGACGCTGGGCTGACCCCGGAGGCGACGCACGTGCACGTGTCCGGCTACACCCTGTTCGACCCGCGGAGCCGGCCCGCCGGCCGGCACGCGCTCGCCGCCGCCGGACCGGGGCGCACCACGAGCGTCGACGCGGCGTCCGCGGATCCGGTGCGGCGGGTCGGGGCGCGAGCGTTCCTGGACTGGGTACGGGGTATCGATGTGCTGCTGGCCAACCTGGCCGAAGCGCGGGTCCTGGTCGACCGTGAGCTTCCGCCTCCGGAGCTCGCACAGGCCCTGACCACCTGGGTCGAGCGAGCGGTCGTGAAGCTCGGCGACGGTGGTGCGGTCTGGGCCGATCGCGCCGGCATCGTTGTCGCGGTGCCCGCCGAACCCGCGGACCGGGTCGTCGACCCGACCGGAGCCGGCGACGCGTTCGCGGCCGGCCTGCTCGGGGCGTGGCTCGGCGGGGCGCAGGCCTACGAGGCGCTGCGGGCCGGCACCCGGCTCGGCGCCCGAGCGGTGGCCGTGCCCGGCGCCCGCCCTCCCCCGCTCCCGTCGATCTAGGACTTGTGCACGTGGTTTGATCTTCGAACCGTGTGCACAAGTCCTCGATCGACGGGGAGGCAAGCTAGAGGTCGATCGTGCGGTTGTCGTCCCGAGCGGGGGGCAGGGCCTGCGGCGGGTGCTCGTCCCGGTGGCTCCTGCGCCTGCGGTGACCAAGGCGGTACTGCTCCTTGGGCGCCCGGTCGTTCGCCAGGATCACAGCGAGCCACGGGATGACGACCATGCCGACCAGGCAGAGCGACACCCACAGCCACAGCAGCGGGACCTGCGCGATCACCAGCACCGACGCCAACACCAGGCACATCGCCCGGATCGACATCATGATCACGTACCGGATCTGGCGCGATCGGATCTGCTCTTCCAGGCTCGGTTCGGCATCCGTGATGAGGACTGGTCGCCGCTTCACGATGCCATCGTCTCACGGACCGCCGGTGACTATCGAGGCGCCGTAGTAGGTCAGGGCGTCCATGATGCCGACATAGAACATCGTGGAGGAACATTGGGTCGCCGCGTACGTCTGTCCACAGTCGACTTCCGCGTTCAGGTCGACGGCGGTGATGGTGCCCAGCGTAGACCAGTACGTTAGGCCGAACCCATCACACTGGCGTCAAACCACAGTCAATCACCGACTGTCAGGGCACGTGACAGTTGAGGCCGGCGCGGCGCTGCCAGATCATGAAGACGCCTAGCGGTGATCGATGGCTTTCCGCAGGGCCGTCACACCGCGCTGGAAGTACCGGTGGTCCGGCGGCCGGGTGAGGAAGTCGGCCAGGGCGAACAGGTCCACCGCGGCGCTGAGCCGGCGCCAGTCGTCGGGCAGGTCGCCGCCCTCGGCCCGGAAACCGGCCACGAACCCGTTGACGTACGCCGGCGGCAGCTCGTCGTGGAAGCGGAGCATGTTGCCGATGTCGGCCATCGGCGAACCACTGAACGCGAACTCCCAGTCGAGCACGGCCCGGACCGTCCAGCCGCCGTCACCGCGCCCGACGAGCAGGTTCTTCGGGTTGTAGTCGGAGTGCACGAGCTGGCGTGCCCCGTGCAGAACCTCCAGGCCTGGTTCCTCGCGGGCGGCCAGCTTCCGCAAGGCATCCTGTTCCGCTGGGGTCAGCGCCTGCGCGGCATTTCCGGTGGCGAGGCACCGTTCGACGAACTCGGCCAGCCCGGAGGCCGGTTCCATGCCCTCGGGTCCCGGGTCGAGGTCGGCGCCGCTGAAGAAGCCCGGCCGAGGAAACGTGACCGTGCCGATGGCGGCGAGAACGGTACCGACGGCCGCGCCCAGCTGCCCGGCATCGGTGTCCCGCACCGCGACGCTGGCCGGTATCCCCGGTACGAAGCGGGACAGCAGCACGGGCTCACCCGCCGACTCGCCGGTCGGATCCGCGGCGACGACCTCCGGTACCGGCACGACGCCCGCCAGCCGGTCGGCCAGCGCCGCCTCGACGGCACACGTGTTGGCCTGCAGGAAACGCCGTAGCACGAAGCATTCGCCGGGACCGGTGACCAACAACAGGTTCTCGTTCCGGTAGCCGCCGGCCAACCGTTCCGTATGCGAAATGCGCCGCCCGGGTAACGCCGACCGGGTCAGCCAGTCGAGTACGCCGTTCGCCAGCACGCCGCTACTGCTGCTTCGCCGCCGCCTTGAGTTGTTGCTTGTAGCTGCGCACCTTGGCCAGCGACTCCATGTCGGTGATGTCGGCCACCGACTTGTAGGTACCGGCCGGCCCGTAGTCCCCGGCGGCCTCGCGCCACCCCTTCGGCTGGACGCCGTACTGCTTGCCGAGCAGGGCCACCATGATCTGGGCCTTCTGCTTGCCGAAGCCGGACAGCTCCGATATCCGCTTGAACAGTTCCTGTCCGGTCTTCGCCTCGGTCCACAGCCGCGCTGTGTCGCCGTCGTACTTGTCGACCAGCAGCCGACACACATCCTGTACGCGTTTCGCGTTCGCCTTCGGGAAACGGTGCAGCGCCGGCGGACCGGTGAATATCTTGGCCAGTTCGTCGGGGTCGTACTCGGCCAGCTCACGGGCGTCCGGCTCGTGCCCGAGGCGCTTCACCAGCTCGTGCGGCGCGCCGAAGGCCCACTCGAACGGAACTTGTTGATCTAGGACCATGCCGATCACGAGCGCCAGGGGACTGCGTCCCAGCAGCTCGTTCGCCTCCGGTTCGATCGGCAGTGACAGCGCCATGGGTGCCTCCCGCGGTGATGGTCATCAGCTACATCCTGCCCCGCCGGCCACGGATCATGCACGCCGGGGAGCGCGCACCGGTTGTTCGACGATTTGAAGAACAATTCGAGAATGGCGTCGGATCATGGACATATCGCGGACACGCCAGCCGTTCGGACGAATTTTCACGCGCATTTGTTTCACCCGTCGGGGTGAGCATTTTCGCTCCGCGTAACCGCCATTGTCTTTAAGCTCGCCGGGTGACTCTGGGACCCGAATTCGACATTGTTGTGCGCGCGGCCAACCCCGATGACCCGACGCGCCCGATGGACCTCTCGCAGGAGGCCGTCCCCGCGGTCTTCGTCGACTCGACCGGCCGGCGCAGGCGGCGCATCCGCGGGATCGCGTACGGCGTCGGCGGAGCCAGCCTCGCCTACACCGTCCTGCTCGGCGTGAGCCTCGCCGGCGGCCCGGTCAGCCCGTACGCGCTGCTGCCGTTCCCGGAGCTCGTCGACCGGCTCCCGGTCGCGCCGCAGCATCAGCGTAACGACCGGCCGGCGCTGAATGTGGCGGCGCCACCGGGCAAGCCGGCCGTCCAGGTACGGCATGCCAACAACCGGCGACCGTCGGCCACTCCGGTGCCATCGCCGGCCGGTCAGGGCTCGACCACTCCGGCTCCCCCGCCAGTGGAGTCCACAGTGGAGCCAAACGTGACCGTACCGCCGATCGATCCCACTCCAGAGCCCGAGCCACCGCAGCCTTCGCCGAGCCCCGAACCGGTACCGACCTCCGATCCTTCGCCCGTCCCGACCGAACTCCCGATTGCTGGTGGTGAGCCGCCCGCCCCGACCAGCGAGCCGACGACGGCGGTTCCGTCGCCGACCGGGATCACGGTCTGATGTCGGCGCCGGCCGGGCCCGACCTGCGGGCCACGCCCGACGCTGCCCGGCCGGCCCGGTTCAGGCGGGCGTTGCCCCGGCCGCGCTGGGTCGTATCCGGCGTCGTGCTGTTCGTCTTCGTCTGCGTGCTGCTCGTCGAGGCGTACTCGAACGCGAAGTTCACCTCCGACTCGGCCGGCCAGACACACGTCGGCCGGTCTACCGTGCCCGACGCGATCGTCCAGGGTGGACCGATCATCAACACCACCGACGGGCGCGTCCGGTCGTACCATCTGCCGCCGAAGACCATCGCGTTGACCTTCGACGACGGGCCGGATCCGTGGTGGACCCCGCAGGTGCTGCGCGTGCTGCGGGAGCACCGGGTGGACGCCACGTTCTTCGTACTCGGTGCGCAGGCGGCCCGCCATCCGGACCTGGTACGCCAGCTCGTCGCCGAAGGACACGAGCTGGGCGTGCACTCGTTCACCCATCCACAACTGTCCGAGATGGACGGTTGGCGGCGCGAGCTGGAGTACAGCCAGACCCAGCTCGCGATCGCGCGGGCGGCCGGCGTGAAGACCTCGCTGCTGCGGTTCCCGTACTCGTCCCGGGCGGACGCGATCGACGACGCGACCTGGTCGCTGGTCCAGCACGCCGGCCGGCTCGGATACCTGTCGGTCTTCAACGACGTGGACAGCCGCGACTGGGCCAAGCCCGGGGTACCGGCCATCATCCAGAACGCCACCCCGCCCGACAGCCAGGGTGCCGTCGTGCTCATGCACGATGCCGGCGGCGACCGGACGCAGACCGTCGCCGCATTGGCCCGATTCATCCCCGCGATGCAGGCCAAGGGGTACCGGTTCACCACCGTCTCCGAAGGGTTGAACCTGGCGCTGGCCGACCGGAGCGTGGTGGAGAACCCCCGAGCCCCCACCGCCGACGTGTGGCGGGGGCGGGCGCTCGGCTGGGCCGTACAGATAGCGGACACGTCGATCGGCGTACTCTCCTTGCTGTTCATCGTCGTCGGAGTCCTGACGCTCGGGCGGACCGTGCTGCTCGTGGTGTTCGCCGGCCGGCACGCGCGGCGGCGGCGCGCCCGCGACTGGGCCTGGGGACCACCGGTGACCGAACCGGTCACGGTCATCGTGCCGGCGTACAACGAACGCGAAGGCATCGCCGCGGCGGTACGCTCACTCGCCACCGGCGACTACCCGGCGATCGAGGTGATCGTCGTCGACGACGGCTCGACCGACGGAACCGCCACCATCGTGGAGGAACTGGGTCTGGACAACGTACGCGTGGTCCGCATTCCCAACGGTGGCAAGGC
Organism: Micromonosporaceae bacterium; assembly: GCA_035650075.1. GTDB lineage: Bacteria > Actinomycetota > Actinomycetes > Mycobacteriales > Micromonosporaceae > DASSUC01. Next base: position 10,167 of record DASRII010000344.1, read on the forward strand.
CAACGCACTCAACACCGGTGTCGCGCTGGCCCGGCACGAGCTGGTTGTGATGGTGGACGGCGACACCGTCGTCGAGCGCGACTCGATCCGCACCCTCGTGCAGCCGTTCGCCGATCCGGGCGTCGGCGCGGTGGCCGGCAACGTCAAGGTGGGCAACCGCGAGACGGTGGTCGCGCGCTGGCAGCACATCGAGTACGTGGTGGGGCTCAACCTCGACCGCCGGCTGTACGAGAGCCTGCAGTGCGTCCCGACGGTACCGGGTGCGATCGGCGCGTTCCGCCGCACGGCATTGCGTGATATCGGCGGGGTCAGCGGCGAGACGCTCGCCGAGGACACCGACCTCACGATGGCACTGTGCCGAGCCGGTTGGCAGGTGGTGTGCGAGACGCGCGCCGTCGCGTGGACCGAGGCGCCGGTGAAGCTGAACCAGTTGTGGCTGCAGCGGTACCGGTGGAGCTACGGCACGATGCAGGCATTGTGGAAACACAGACGGGCCATTGTGGACAGTGGGGCGTCCGGGCGGTTCGGCCGGCGCGGGATTCCGTTGCTGGTGCTGTTCACGGTCATGCTGCCGCTGCTGGCACCGCTCATCGACATCCTGGCGGTGTACGGCCTGCTGTTCGCCGACACCACGGAAACGGGGATCGCCTGGCTAGCGATGCTCGGCATGCAGTTCCTCACGGCGATCGTGGCGTTCCGGCTGGACCGGGAACGTCTCCGTCCACTGTGGGCGTTGCCGCTGCAGCAGTTCGTGTACCGGCAGCTGATCTACCTCGTCGTCATCCAGTCGATCGTGACGGCACTGACCGGCGCCCGGCTGCGCTGGCACAAGCTACGCCGTACCGGCCTGGCGACGATCCCGTCCCCGTGAACCCGGATGCAACCGTTCGGGTGGGTCTCGCCGTGCTGGCCCTGCTAGCCGGGGTTGTTACCGCGGTCTCGGACCCGCCTCAGCGGAGCCAGCCGGCCGACTCCGTGATCCCGTGGGTGGACGGCCCGCCCGTGGCACCC
>DASRII010000345.1:0-31144 GCA_035650075.1 Micromonosporaceae bacterium
CTCGCTGCCGAGGTCGTAGAGCACCTTACTGACCACGCCGACGCATTCGTTCTCGCGGACTCCCGGGCGCAGGAACGCGTACAGCTCCTCGTAGGCGGCGTCCACCATGGAGCATGCCTGGGTCAGTAGGGTGATCTCGTCCGGGGTCTTGATGCGCCGCGCGTCGAGGAACACCTGCTGCCCGTCGACCACCTGGAAACCCTCGGCCTGCAACGCCGCCAGGATCGGCATCTCGATGAGGTCGACGCCCACCGCCGCCCCGGCCAAGCCGTGCTCGCGCAGCACTTCGGCGACCTTCTTGGCGACGTCCGCCGCGATCCCGGCGTCCGGGTGGAACGCGCCGCGCAGCGTCGAGATCCCGGCCCGCGCCCGCTTCGTACCGTCGAGCCAAGGGTTGTACAACTGGTGATGCCGGGCCGCGGAGCCGAAGTCCCACACGACCGGTTCGCCGCCGCGTGGTAACAGGGCGAACCGGATGAGCTTGTCCATCGCCCAGGTGCCGATGTGGGTGGACGTCATGTACCGGATGTTCGAGAAGTCGAACGTGAGCAGTGCGCCCAGTTCGGAGGCGTCGAGGGCGGTTTTCAGCCGGGCGAGCCGCTCGCGTCGTAGCCGGTCGAGATCGACCCGCTCCTCCCAGTCGACGGCGTTGCTTCCGAACGTGCGGATCGCCATGGGCGGCCACTCCCTCGCAGGCGGGTGTTCAGTACAGATTATCGCCGGCCTCCGGCACGGAGAAGACCCGCTAACCTACACTTGACATCCGTGAGCCCCGCGGCCGTCCCCCCGATCGGCGAGCGGCTCCGCGAGGAGCGCATCCGCCGTGGTATAAGCGTGCGCGGGCTGGCGCGCGACATCGGCGTCTCGGCGAGCCTGATCTCCCAGATCGAGACCGACAAGAGCCGGCCGTCGGTGAGCACGCTGTACGCGATCACGACCGCCCTCGGCATCTCGGTCGAGGACCTCTTCGACTCGCGCACCACACCCGACGGCGCGGTGCCGTCGGGTCAGCCGGCCACCGAGCCTGCCGTCGCGACCCGACCGAACGGTCCCGATCGCCAGCGCCGGGTCGGTCCGGTCATCACACCCGTACAGCGGGAACTGCTCACGCTCGAGTCGGGAGTGACCTGGGAGCGGCTCGGCCAGGTGCCCGACACGCACGTCGACTTCCTGCTCATCACGTACCCGCCGGGCGCCGCCTCGTCCAGCTCCGGCCTGTTGATGCGGCACACCGGTACCGAGTACGGCTATGTCCTGAGCGGCGAGCTGATCCTGACGCTCGGCTTCGACGAACACCGGCTCACCCCGGGTGACGCGGTCTCGTTCGAGTCGTCGACCCCGCACGGGTACCGCAACGACGGCGACGTGCCGGCCGTGGGCGTGTGGTTCGTCGTCGATCGTTCGCATTGAACGGTGTGCGCTGCCGGCAGACAAGCAACCTTCTCGATAGGCCAAAGCGTTCCCCGGCCGTGGAGTTCCACGTGAGCTTCGAGAAACGGCGGGACCTGTCCGGCCAGATCTACCGGCAGATTCGGGCGGCCATCCTCGACGGGCGGCTGCGACCGGGGGACGTGGTACCACCCAGCCGTGAGCTGGCCCAACGCTTGGCGGTCTCGCGCAATACGGTCAGCGTCGCGTACGACCGGCTGACCGCCGAAGGCTTCGTCTCGGGCCGGGTGGGTGCGGGGACCTTCGTCAGCGACGCACTCGAGCCGCAGGCCACCGGGCCACCACAGACCAACGGCGTGACGCCCGCGGGCGTCGAGCGGGCCGGCGGTGCGTTACGGCCGCGCGAGATCTGGACGACGGTACAGCCACCGCGCGCTCCGGACGTCGAGCCGGAGTTCGACTTCCGGACGGGGGTACCGGATGCCCGGATGTTCCCGTACGAGACGTGGCGCCGGTTGATGGCCGGTCAGCTCCGGGCCTCGGCCGTACGCAACGGCATGTACGGGTATGCGGCCGGCCACAGCGAACTGCGTACCGCGATCGCCCGGCACATCGGGGTGGCCCGGGCGGTGACCGCGACCTCGGGGGACGTCATCGTCACCAACGGCACCCAGCAAGCCCTCGACCTGATCGGGCGGGTGCTGATCGAACCGGGTCGGTGCGTGGCCGTGGAGGAGCCGGGCTACGAACCGCCCCGCCGGCTGTTCGAGTCGCTGGGCGCCCGGGTCGTCGGCATCCCCGTCGACGCCGAAGGGCTGGTGGTGGACGCCCTTCCCGACCACGCCTGCCTGGTCTACGTGACGCCGTCACACCAGTTTCCGCTCGGTATGCCGATGTCGCTGGCCCGGCGGATGGCGCTGCTGCACTGGGCCCACCGGCACGGCGCGGCGATCGTCGAGGACGACTACGACAGCGAGTTCCGGTTCGCCGGTCGGCCCATCGAACCGCTGCACAGCCTCGATCGCAACGGCCTCGTCAGCTACGTCGGCTCCTTCTCCAAGGTGATGCTGCCGATCCTGCGGATGGGGTTCGTCATCGCTCCGCCGTCGCTGCGCGGCCCGTTGAGCGCGGCAAAGTACCTGACCGACTGGCATACCGCGTTGCCGACCCAGGTGGCCTTGGCCAAGTTCATCACCGAGGGCGCGCTCGCCCGGCACATCCGGCGGATGCGGCACGAGTACGGCGCCCGGCACGAGCTCATCACGGCGACGCTCACCCGGGACTTCGGGCAGTGGCTCACCCCGATCCCGTCGGTGGCCGGGCTGCATCTCAGCGCACTCTTCCACGACGACTCACCGGTGGATCCGGCGGACCTGCAACAGGCGGCCGCCGCGGAGGGAGTGGCGATCGAGATACTCACGCAATTCGCTCCGCCCGGGCGCGCGCCGGCCGGCCTCGTGCTCGGGTACGGCGGCATCCCGATCGACCGTATCGACGAGGGTCTACGCCGGCTACGCCGGTGCCTTGTTTCGTCCGTGTGAACAGTACGATTCCCTCGCATGTGGGTGATCGTCGGCCTCGACAACGGTGGAACCAGCAACAACGCGACCGTGCTGGACGAGCACGGCCGGTTCCTGGTGGACGAGATGGTCGAGACGCCCAGTCTCGTTCGGGAGGGCCCAGAGGTCGCGATCGAGGCGCTCGTCAGGTCGCTGGACCACGTGCTGAGCCTCACGAGTACGCCGCGCGAGGCGGTCCGCGCCGTCGGTCTGGACACCCCCGGACCGGCGAGCGCCGAAGGGGTCATCTCGTCGAAGGGCTCGACGAACTTCGCCCATCCGGCGTGGCGCGGCTTCGACATCCGGACCGCCCTCGCGGACCGGATCGGCCTGCCCGTGGTCTACCACAACGACGGCAACGCCGCCGCCCTGTACGCGCACACCGTCCACTTTGGAGCTGACGCCCCGGCACGGTCGTCGGTCTCGGTGATCGTGGGTACCGGTCTCGGCGGCGGGGTCATCGAGAGCGGCCGCATCGTCAGCGGTGCCGCGGGGATGGCCGGTGAGCTGGGCCACGTGCACGTACCGCTGGACGGGTTGCTCGGTGAGGGACAAGCGGTGCCAGGGTGCAACTGCGGGTTCGCCGGTGACGCCGAGAGCCTCGCGTCGCTGACCGGCATCGAGCGCAACCTGTTGCCGTACTGGCTGACCCGGTACCCCGGGCACGACCTCGCGTCCGTGCCGCTCTCGGAGGCGGCGAAGCTCGTCCGTGGGTATGGCGTACGCGGCGACGAGATGGCCCGGCACATCTTCGAGCAACAGGCGATGGCGCTCGGTCGGCTGTTCACGATCGCGGCGAACTTCACCGACCCGCACGCGTACTTCGTCGGCGGGGGAGTGGTCGAAGCGTCGGCGGAGTTCCGGGAGTGGTTCCTGGACACGGTCCGCGAGCACACCGCCCTGCGCGAGGAACAGGCGAAGGTCGCGTCGTTCGCGCTCGTACCCGAGCTGGACATGGCCGGTGCGCGCGGCGCCGCGCTGGCGGCGCTCGCCCACGTCTGACGCGTTCAGGGGGCGTTCAGCCGGTGTGCGGCAGCGTCGCCGCCATGACTCGTCACGTATCGGTACTGGTCGCTCTAGGGATGCTGACCGCGTGTACGGCGTCCGGCGGCACCAACCCACGTCCCAGCGGTTCGCCCGCGGTCGCCACGCTCGACCCCGGTCCGGCCTGCGTCACGGTGGAAGGCGGCCAGAGCTGCCTGCCGCTCGCCCCGCCGGGCCAGCGCGTCGACCTCGTCCGCCCGGCATTCACGAACCCGACGGCGGTCACCAACCCGCTGTTCCCCGTCGGCAAGGTGACCCAGCTCGTGCAGCTCGGTGTCGTGGAGGGCAGCCGGTTCCGGGCCGAGGTCACGCTGCTGCCGAGCACGAAGACCATCACCTGGAACGGCCAATCGGTGACGACGATCGAGTCGCAGTACATGGCGTTCCTCGACGGGCGCATCCACGAGGTGGCCATCGACTGGTACGCCCAAGCGGACGACGGCGCCGTGTGGTACTTCGGCGAGGACGTCTTCAACTACGACGAGGGGTTCCTCGCCGACACCGACGGTACGTGGATCGCCGGCAAGGACGGTCCGGCCGGCATGATCATGCCGGCTCACCCGAAGGCCGGTGACGTATTCCGGCCGGAGAACGCGCCCGGCATCGTATTCGAGGAAGTCACTGTCAAGTCCGTCGATCAGACGGTGCAGGGTCCACGCGGTCCGGTCAGCGGTGCGATCGTCGGCGGTGAACTGCACATGGACGGAACCCGGGAGGACAAGGCGTTCGCACCCGGCTATGGCGAGTTCACCACCGGGGATCCCGGCGGCGACCTGGAGACCGCGGCGTTCGCGGTACCGTTCGACGCTCTCGGTACGCCGACACCGGCCCAACTGGCAGCGGCGTGGACGGCAGCCGGTACCGCTTTCGCGGCGGCCGGCGACGAGAACTGGTCCGGTGCGTCGGCGGCGTCGCGGGCCGTGCGCTCGGCCTGGGCCGGGTACCGGGCCGGGGGCGTACCTCCGTTGCTGGACAAGGAGATGGGCCGCTCGGTCGACGCCCTCGCGGCGGCGGTGGAAGCGCGCGATCCGGACGAGGCGCGGCAGGCGGCGCTGGACGTATCCTTCGCGATCCTGGATCTGCGGTTGCGGCACGAGCAGCTCGCCGCGGTGGAACGCGCCCGGCTCGGGGTGTGGGCGCGCCAGCTCGTCCTGGACGTCGACGCGGGGGAGGCCGGTGATGTCAACAGTACGGTCGAGACGTTCGGGCGGGTCTGGGACCGCGTGCGACCGGCGATCGACGCGACCGCGGCCGGCCGGGTCGACAGCCAGCTTCAGGCACTGCGGGCCGCCAAGGGCAGGGTGGCCACCGGGCCGGCCGTCGCTCTACTGTCCACAGTAGAATCTCTGTGAACCCGCTTCCCACCGCCACCTTGTCGGCGCACACTGAGGCGGTGCGGGCGGGTTGGTCGGACTCTGCCGGAACACGGGTGCACGACGCGTTGGTGGCGGCCGCGCGGGTGCTGTCCGAGCGCGGGCTGAATGCGACTGTCGACTCTGTGCCCGGTCCGGACGGTGTGAGCGCGTTCTGCCTCGATGTCCCGATCGGTGGGCCGTCGTACGCGATGCTGCAGGTCTGCGATCCCGAGCTGGCCAACTTGGGCGTCTTCCTGACCTACGATCGTGACGCCGGCGGGCAGCCGGTGGACTCGCACCGGTTGCCGGTGTTCGACATGCGGCGGGACCGGTTGTTGACATACGCGGTCATGCCGGTGGTCAACGGCGCACTCAACCCGCTGGATCCCACCGGCCGCGGTCGCAGCCTCTGCGTCGGCGTCTTCCACGGACGGTCCACAGTGGGCGATCTGTTCCTCCAGCCGTGGACCGCCACGAGACTGTTCCGCGGCTTCCGGCCGCAGGGCCAGTTGGCGGCGATCTGGGCGGACTTCGAGGCGCCGTTCGCCGAGGCGATCTCCCGGGTGAGCGCGCGGCTGGTCGGCCGGCGGGACATCCACCTACTGCCGCGTACCGGTCGCCGCTCCGCCCGGTGGATTCCCGTGCCCGGTCCACCGGGGTCGCGGATCACCGACCTGTCCGATGCGTACGACGCTGGGGTCGCGCTCGCCCGGGACTACCTCCACCGGCATCAGGCAGCGGGGCGGTCCAATGTGGACACGGGGTGACCGATCGCGTACTCGCCCTCGGGCGTCGTGTAGTCGTGCGCGTATAGGCGGCGGTGGAACTGCACGAAGCCGTCGATCAGCCGGCTGATCGTCGCGTCGCCGAGGCGTACCGCCATCGCGGCCAGGCTGGCCCGCAGCCGTGCGGTGTGCGTGACGTAGAGCGCGGCGAAGTAGGTCAGCGCGCGTACCAGTTGGGCCACCTGGTCGGCGGGGTCGGCCTCGGCGTGCCTCGGCCGGAAGAGCGCGACGTTGAACTCGCCGTGCCGCAGGTCCTTGGCGAGCCGCGTCAACGCGACGTCGTGCGCGGCCCGCGCCAGCAGCCAGGGGAACAGCCCACCCGGCGCCGCGGCGGCCGCGGACAACAGCCGGTGCCGGGCGGCGGGCTGCTCGAGCAACGGCGTACCGATGTCGTTGAGCAGCCGCACCAGCAGCGCGGCGTCGTAGAACGCCTCGTCGAGCGAGCCGTCGTGGACGAGGGCCCGCAGCCGCGGGTTGGGGCGTAGCCGCTCGGCCAGCACGATGACGTAGTAGGCCAGTGTCGGCGCGACCAGAATCGAGTGTGCGCCCAGCACGGCCAGTTCGGGCGGGCCACTGAACTCGGTGCAGAGCGTGCGGGTGACGGCCCAGTAGCGGTTGACCAGTCCTTCCCGCAGCAACTGTCCACAGTGCTGGGTCGCCATCGTGTCGGCGATGTACGCGCAACTGTCGATGTTCGCGGCGAGCACGGCCCACGTGTCGAGTTCCACGTCGCGGGCGCCGCTGTCCCCGCCCCAGGCCCGGGCCAGGGCGTGTTGGGCATCGCCGGTGAGGCTGTGCGCGTACGCGGAAAGGCGGGCGATGGACGCCCGCTGGCGCGCGAGCAGTTCGGCGCCGGGCCGTGGATCGCCGGTCAATCGGCGGACCATCGCGGCGTTGAACCCGCACAGGACCCCGCGCTGGATGTCGGCGGTTGGCCGGCGATCCGGTGGGAGTACACCAATCGCGAGGTTGTCCGAGACGACCTCGAACGTCAGGTAGACGCCGAGCGGAGTCGAGTGGGTGACCAGCTCGGGCCACTGGGCATCGTCGACGAACCCGTCGAGGAGTTGACAGGTGAGGCGGACCAACTGGTTGACCCCGAAGATCTGCAGGAACTGGTGGCGACCCGGGTTGTCGGGCCGCAGGCACCACAGGTAGAAGTCGCGCGTCGGCCCGACCGGCATCTGGTCGCGAACCGCCGCGGTCACCGCAGCGACGGTGCCGTCCAGTAGAGCCGTAGCTCTCCGGTGGCCCATGTCATCGAACCGCGACGATGTGGACGTACGCGAAGCTGGCCGCCGTACGCAGGTAGACGCGCTCCGGCAGCTCAGGCCAGACGGTGCCGACGAGCCGGCCGAACTCCCGGACGAGGTCGTCGCGGTACTCCCGCAGCACGATCGTCGAGTCGGTGAACGTGCGGAGCATGCGCGCGGTGTGGTCGACGTAGCCGACCGGTTCGACACCGGCGTCCTCCAGGGCCGTGAGGTAGTCCGCCTCGTTGCCCAGGTACCAGCACTGGTTCGCGAGGTAGCGCTCCAGCCACGGGTGCATGGGCCGGATGAGCGCGGTGTCCACGATGGACAGTACGCCGCCGGGGCGCAGGAGCCGGGCGAGCATCGCGATGCCGGGTCCCTTCTGTTCCGGCGCCAAGTGTCCGGTGACCTCGATCGCGGTCACGGCGTCCGCCTGCCCCCACAGGTCCCGGCTCGCGGACTCGTCGAGCAGATCGCCCAGCCGGACTTCCGCCCGGTCCGCCCCCACTTGGCGGGCCACGCCGCGGGCGATCGCGACCTGCTCGGGGCTGACGGTGATCGACACCATCCGCGCCTCCGGCAGCAGCTCGGCCATCCGGGCGACCGAGTTGCCGCGGCCGGTACCGATCTCGACCAGCAGACCGTCCGCCGGTACCCGTGCCAATGCGGGACGCCACGCGGTGTCGACCGTGTTCACCTGCGCGGTGTGCAGCCGGAGCGACGGTTCCGGCATACGGTCGATCTCGTCGGTGTAGATCCCGAGCGAGAGGCTGAGCCAGGCGCGGCGCATGAGCCGCCCGAACGTCTCGTAGAACTCGGCCGGATCCCGCACGGCCCGGCCGATCGCCGGACGGATCATCGCGGCTAGAAAAGTGCGCATCCGCTTCCGCGCCGGGATGAAAGCGTCCAGGTCGGCATAGAACTCTTCTTCCACCGCGTCCCGGGCCTTGACGTACCGCCGGGCGAACCTCATTTGCCCGTCGAGCGTCAGGTGCTCCTCGAGGCGTGGAGGAAGAGGAAACTCCGCGGCCAGTTCGGTCGCACGCGTCAGCGGGCCCATGTCCAACCACCTCCTCACTCGCCGCCAACGAGGCAGGTCGGTCAGCACCCGGTACCCACCATGGTCGCCCGAGGGAGGTTCCAGGGCCAGCCCCCGCACGAGTGGTTCTTGGTAAGACCGCAGGTCGTCGGGGTCGGGAGCCCTCGCGATTGGCGGCACAGCGGCGGTTTGCGCGCCCGGCAGGATTCGAACCTGCGACCTTAGGATTAGAAGTCCTCTGCTCTATCCACTGAGCTACGGGCGCCCGTTTTCGCCGCCCGAGGGCCGCCAGAGAAGGCTACCGCTCGCCGAGAAAGGGCCACGGGCTGGACGGGGGATCGCCGGTTTGCCGGTCCACCAGATAGGTTGCAGAACGTGCGCCCCACCCCCGCCACGTTCCTGCCTGTCCTGGTATCTATCGACGACGATCGGTACCTCGACGAGTTCCCGCTGGACGAGTTCCTTGGTGATCTCGCCGTCGGATACACCGTAGGACCGCCATACGGGGAGCATCTGCTCAACTGGACTGATTTGGACCGTTTCGGGCTGTCTCACCGCGCTCTGCGGCGGCATGCCACGGAGAACCTCGAGCGCATGCTCGACCGGGTCCGCATCCACGGGCAGCCGCCGGCCCTGATGATCTCCTTCGACGGCCTGGAGTCCAGCGTGCTGCTGGCCGACGCGTTCTGGGACGGCCTCATCGACAACGTTCCGGGGGAACTCGTCGTCGGGGTACCGGCCCGGGACGTGGTGATCGTGACCGGTTCGGAGTCGCGGCCCGGGCTGGAGAAGGCCCGGCGCGCGGTCGACCGGGTGTTCTTCGCCGGCGACCAGCACCTGCTCACCCGCCACCTGCTGGTACGCCGGCCCGGTGGGTGGGACGTGTTCCGCCCACAGGCGGCTCGGCGGTTCGCGCCCCGCGGCGCCAGCATGCGGCCGTAAAGCTTTGCGCCGGCCTTCGCCGGTGCGCGGCCGGGCCTAGCAGTACGCGGTCATCCAGCGGTCGAGCTCGCTGAACAAGCGGCTGCGGGCTGGCTCCGGCGACAGCGTCAGGTCGTGCAGCCCGCCGTCGATCCGGACGAGCGTGACGTGCTGCCCCAGACCGGGCGCCCAGCGCGCCATGTGCGCCACGTCGAGCACCGCGTCGGCGCTCATCGCCGCGGGCGACCACTGGCCGCGCCGCAGGCTCGCGCCGGACCGCGCCACGAGTATCGGCATCGCGAGGTCGAGCCCCGCCCGCAACCGCAGCTGCGCGGCCCGGATCGCGCGCAGCCATCCGGCCCGCACCGGGAATCCGCCCAACGGCTTCCAGGCCAGGTCGTACACCCACTCGCCGCGCCGGTCGGCGTGCAGGCTGTCGCCGTAGGTTTGGGAGAGCTTGAAGGGAATGACACGGTACGGGCGGGTGCGTCCCAGCCCTCCGATCGCGGCCGCACCGGGCCGGCGCAGTGCCCAGGGCGCGTTGAGGTCGAAGAACGGGCTGTTGAGGAACAGCGCGTCGACGGCTCCCGCATCGCGCCGGTCGTGTGCCCACAGGGCCGCGAGGAGCCCGCCCGTGGAGTGCCCGTTGACGAGCACGGTGTCGTGCTCGTCCTCCTCCCGCACCACTTTGATCGCCTCGTCCAGCTCGGGGTAGTAATCGGCGATGCTGAGGCAGAAGTTCGGTGTCTGGTGCGGCAGCAGGCTCCGGCCGTACTTGCGCAGGTCGACCGCGTAGAAGTCCCAACCGCGGTCGGTGTAGAAGTCGGCGAGGTGGGTCTGGAAGAAGTAGTCCACGAAACCGTGGATGTAGAGCACCGCCCGCCCGGTCGGGTTCGCGGCGCGCCGCCTGACGAGGGTCGCTACCACCGGCCCCTCGTCGTCGGTACCGAGGTCGATCGTCCGCCGCTCGTACGGCTGTCCCAGGAGGTCCGTCTCCACGCCAGGCACGCTACCGGTCCGATCCATAGCAGATCCACCGGCCTCGCGGAAGCTCGTCCACAACCACCTTGGTTATCCACAGATCTCGGCCCCGCGATGGCGGCATCGCGCTCGCCGGCCCACGCTCGTGGGCGAGCCGGCTGATCCGCAGATCCGACTGGACACAGTGGAGAGACGAGATGTTCGACACGTATATGACAATCGTTGGCAATGTAATGACCGCGCCGGAGTGGCGGCGCACGACGAACACCAACGCGCTCGTCGCTAACTTCAAGGTCGCGTCGACGGCGCGGCGTTACGACCGGGACACCGGCAAGTGGATCGACGGCAACAGCTTGCGGGTACGGGTCAACTGCTGGCGCCGCCTCGCCGAAGGCGTCGCGTCGTCGTTGATGGTCGGCGATCCGGTGATCGTCGTCGGGCGTCTGTACACCCGCGACTGGACCGACGACCAGAAACAGCGCCGGCTCATGTACGAGCTGGAAGCGGTGGCGATCGGCCACGATCTGTCCCGCGGCCGGGCCAAGTTCTACCGCACCCGGCCGGCCGCCTCCACCAGCACGATCGAGGGGCCGGACGCCGAGTCCCGGGTCCACGGCGAGCTGACCGAGCTGGTACCGCCCGAGGACGCGCCCGCGAGCTACGGCGACGGGTTCGGCGAGGACGACGACTTCGACGACCTGCCGTCGGTCGGCGGGCTCGGCTACGACCCGATGGGTGCGGTGGGTCTCGGCTCGGATCCGGACTTCGGTTCCGGGCTGGACGACGCGTCGCTGCGCTGGCCGGGGGCTGTCGCATCGCCGGCCGACGACTCCGGTGACGACACCGACGAGGCGGTCGACGACGACGCCGGCGAGGTCGACGAGCTGGCCGCGCTGGACGACACGGAAGAGGGCGGCACCGCACGGCGCCGGCGCAAGCGAGCCCGGACCCCGGTACCCGCCTGAGCGAGGACGTCAGGGGAGGCGAATCTGCCCGGCCTCCCCTGACGCGGTCGGTAGGCTCGCGGCGCGGCGGAGGAGAGGTGAAATGACGTGCATCCGGACGTGATCGTGGTCGGTCTCGGCAGCATGGGAGCGGCAACGGCGTACCAGCTCGCCGCCCGTGGCGCCCGAGTCCTCGGGCTCGACCGGTTCAGCCCACCGCACGGGCGGGGCGCGCACGCGGGCGGTAGCCGCATCATCCGGCTGGCGTACGCCGAGGGCTCGGAGTATGTGCCGCTGTTGCGCCGGGCGTACGACCTGTGGGGTGCGGTCGAACGGGAGACGGGCGTCGACCTGTTGACGACCACCGGTGGCCTGATGCTCGGCACGCCCGACAGCGCTGTGGTCAGCGGTGCGCTCGCCTCGGCCCGTGCCCACGGGCTCGACCAGGAGCTGCTCGACGGCGCGGAGGTACACCGCCGGTTCCCCGCGTTCACCCTGCGCGACGACGAGGCCGCACTCTACGACGAGGCGGCGGGTCTGGTCCGGCCCGAGCTCGCGATCGGGACGTACCTGCGGTTGGCCGCCGCTGCCGGTGCCGAGTTGCACTACGGAGTGGCGGTCACCGGCTGGCAGGCGGGCGTCGACGGGGTGACGGTCGAAACCTCCGACGGCGAGCTGTCCGCGGCTCGGCTCGTGCTCAGCCCAGGGGCCTGGGCTCCGGTGCTCCTCGCCGACCTCGGCGTACCGTTCGACGTCCAGCGCCGGGTGCAGCACTACTTCCGGACGCCGGGGCGGGAGTACACCCCGGGCCGGTTCCCGATCTGGATGTGGGAGTACGGGCCGGGCGTCGCGGCGTACGGACTGCCGGCCACCGACGCGGCCGGCTACCAGGGAGCCGTCAAGGCCGCCTTCCACCAGCTCGACGACCCGGCCGATCCCGACGCGGGTGCGGCCCCGGCGCGGCCGGCCGAAGCAGCGCAGGTGCGCGCATGGCTGGAGCCCAGGCTGCCGGCGCTGGCCGTCAGCGATTGGCTCGGCGGCAAGCAATGTCTCTACACGCTCACTCCTGACGAGCACTTCGTGCTGGGCCGCCATCCACAACACGAGTCCGTCGCGGTGGCCGCCGGTTTCTCGGGCCACGGCTTCAAGTTCGTTCCCGTGGTCGGCGAGATCCTGGCCGACATCGCGCTGACCGGTACGACCGCGCACCCGATCGAACTCTTCGCACCGGACCGGTTCACATGAGTGGGCTGCTCGTTGCCGGTACCACGTCCGACGCGGGCAAGAGCGTCGTGGCCGCGGGCATCTGTCGCTGGCTGTACCGGAGCGGGGTACGGGTCGCCCCGTTCAAGGCGCAGAACATGTCGAACAACTCGGCCGTCACCCCGAGCGGTGGCGAGATCGGTCGCGCGCAGGCGATGCAGGCGGCGGCCGCCGGACTGGCTCCGGATGTGCGGTTCAACCCGGTGTTGCTCAAGCCGGGTGGCGACGCATCGAGCCAAGTAGTGCTCCTCGGCGAGGCGATCGGCGACGTCGACACCGCGACCTCGTTCGACGACGTGCGGGACAAGCTCGCCGAGACGGCATTCGCGACGCTCGACGAGCTGCGGCGCAGGTACGACGTCGTCGTCTGCGAAGGGGCGGGCAGCCCGACCGAAATCAACCTGCGAGCGGGCGACTGCGTCAACCTCGGCCTGGCCCGGCACGCCGGTCTGCCCGCGGTCGTGGTCGGCGACATCGACCGCGGCGGCGTTTTCGCGTCGTTCTTCGGCACGCTGGCCCTGCTGTCCCGCGACGACCAGGCACACATCGCCGGATGGATCGTCAACAGGTTCCGCGGCGACGTTGATCTGCTGCGGCCCGGGCTGGAGACGCTGCGGGACTTGACCGGGCGTCCGGTGTACGGCGTGCTGCCGTGGCACCCGGACGTGTGGCTGGACGGTGAGGACTCACTCGCCTATCGAGGCGCCCTCGGCCGACCGGCCGCACCCCGCGGCAGCCAATGGCTGCGGGTCGCGGTCGTGCATCTGCCGCGCCTGTCGAACGCCACGGATGCCGAGGCTCTCGCCGCCGAGCCGGGCGTACGGGTCCACCTGACCACCGAGCCGGCCGAGCTTGCCGACGCCGACCTGGTCGTACTGCCCGGGTCGAAGTCCACAGTGGACGATCTGGCGTGGTTGCGGCGTACCGGCCTCGCCGACGCGGTTGCCCGGCACGCCGCCGAGGGTCGGCCGGTGCTCGGCATCTGCGGTGGCTACCAGATGCTCGGCGCAGCGATCCACGACGAGGTGGAGAGCCGGCGGGGCAGCGTAACCGGGCTCGGGTTGCTGCCGATCGAGGTCACGTTCGCGGCGCGGAAGACGGTAACGCGGTCGGCCGGTACGGCGTTCGCCGCTGTTCCCGTGACGGGCTACGAGATACACCACGGGTACGTGTCGAGGCGGGCCGACGACCTGATGCCACTGCTGGCCTACCACGACGGCCGTCCAGAGGGCGCGGTACGGGACAACGTATTCGGTACGCACTGGCACGGCGCCTTCGAGTCGGACGAGTTCCGCCGGCGATTCCTGGTCGAGGCGGCTCGCCTCGCCGGCCGTACCGGGTTCGCCGTCGCGCCGGACACGAGCTTCCGGGTCGCTCGCGAACGCACCCTCGACGTGCTCGGCGACCTCGTCGAGGAGCACGTGGACACAACCGCGTTGTGGCGTCTCATCGAATCCGGTGTCCCACCCGGGCTGCCATTCGTACCGCCTGGAACCGAGGCAGGCGGCGGCGGCTCGTCGCAGGCATGAGACTTGCGGTCATCGCCGTCGCGCTGGTGTTCGTGGCCGGTTGCACCGGGACACCGGCCCCGGCGCCCTCGACCGGCCCGCCGGCGACGCAGACTCCCTCGACGCCGGATGACGTGCGCCAGTTGCCGCCGCTGCGGATGCCGCGGGCCGTGCACACCGCTACCACGTTGCAGGATGGTCGGGTTCTGGTCGTCGGCGGCTGTACGACCGACGGTTGTGGCGGCACTCCGGAAGGCGGGCAGACCGAGCTGTTCGACCCCGGAAAGCGCACATTCACTCCGGGTCCGGCCCTGCTGCGGTCCCGCGTCGGGCATACCGCCACGCTGTTGCTGGACGGCCGTGTCCTGATCGCTGGCGGCTGGCCGGACGAGGGCGAAGCGGAACTGTCCTCGGCCGAGCTGTACGACCCCGGTACGGAAACGATCCGCGCCACCGGTTCGATGGCAATCGGCCGGGGTGGACATACCGCGATCCGCCTGCGGGACGGCCGCGTCCTGTTCGTCGGTGGCGAGACCGTGGAGTTGTACGACCCCGGCTCCGGCACGTTCCGGCCGGCCGCTCCGATGCCCGCGCCGCGCGGCGGGCACGCGGCGACTCTGTTGCGGGACGGCCGCGTGCTGGTCGTCGGCGGATGGGACGCCGGCCGGCATCCGCTCGACACCGCCCTCGTCTACGACCCGGCCACGAACGCCTGGCGCGACGCGGGCCGGTTGCACGAGGCCAAGTTCAAGTTGGCGGTGGCGGCTCTGCCGGACGGCACGGCGTTGGTCATCGGCGGTCAGACCCGCGACGATCCGCGCGCGCGGTTGGCCACCACCGAGCTGTTCGACCCGCGTACCAACGGGTTCCGGGCCGGTCCCACGATGAGCGAGCCGCGCTACAAGATTTCCGATGCGGTAGTCGCTTTGAAGGACGGCCGGCTGGTCATCGCGGGTGGCGTGGGCGTCGAGGTATACGCCGCCGGTCGGCTCACCAGGCTGCGCGGCCCGGCCGGCCCCGAGCGGCAGTTCCCGGCCGTTGCCGCGCTGGACGACGGTACGGTGCTGGTCACGGGCGGGTACGACAACTCGACCAGAGTCAGTGCGAGCGCGATTCTCGTTGATCCGGGCTGATACGACCTGCGATCACACGGTAACCTCCGGTGACGTGAAGGTGGAGGCGTACGCGGAGCTGGCCGACGTGATCCTCTCGTTGCCGCCGAAACTGGGCCGTACCCGTCTGGTCGCTGTCGACGGGCCGAGCGGCGCCGGTAAGACGGTCTTCGCCGAGCGCCTCGCCAGAGCCGTGACGACCATCGATGGCGAGGAGACCCCGGTCGTCCACACCGACGATCTGCTCGACGGCTGGAGTGACCAGTTGACGTTCTGGCCGCGGCTCGGCACCGCGGTTCTCGCGCCACTGAGCAAGGGTGAGCCGGGCCGGTACCGTCGCTACGACTGGCTGGCCGGCGACTTCGGCGACAGTTGGGTCACCGTGTCGCCGTCACCCGTCGTGCTGCTCGACGGCGTATCGACCGCGCGCGCCGAGGTCCGGCCGAAGCTGACGTTGAGCGTCTTCGTCACCGCGCCGCCGGCACTACGGCTGCAACGCGCACTGGACCGCGACGGCAGTGCGATAAGGCCGTACCTCGACAAATGGCGGACCGGCGAGGACCGCCACTTCGCCGCGGACCGCACCGCCGAGCACGCCGATCTCGTGGTGGACGGCGGCTCCGACCTGCCGCACGACGAGGAGACCCACTACATCAGGCACTGAGCCGATAGACGCCGTCGGTGTTGTGCGGCACGATCCCCTGTACAGGCAGCGCTCCGGGGGAGGCAGCAATGACCATCGATGACGAGGCCGCCCAGGGCGCCGCTCCGCCGGCCCGCCGCCGGATCACGTTGACCGGTATCAGCTCCCGCGCCTGGGAACATCCCGCGGACCGCGGCGCGCTGACCGCCCTGCGGGAACTGCGCGGGTTCGATGACGTACTCAAGGCGATCAATTCGCTGTGGAACGAGCGGGCGTACCGGTTGATGTACCTCGGTAGCGCGATCCGGTGCGACGACCGCCAGTACCCGCGCGTGTACCGCCTGTTCGGCGAGGCCGGTGCGACGCTGGACGTACCTGAACTACCAGAGCTGTACGTGCAGTACAACCGCACGCTCAACGGCGCTTGCGTCGGCATGGCCAAGCCGTTCATCGTCATCAACAGTGGCGCGTTGGAGCTGCTGGACGACGAGGAGCTGCGCCACCTGCTCGGACACGAGCTCGGCCATCTCGTCTCCGGTCACGCGGTCTACAAGACCATGCTGAACATCCTGCTCAGCATGGCGAACAACCTCGCCTGGTTGCCGGTCGGCTCGGTGGTGTTGCGCGGCATCATCGCCGCGCTGCTCGAATGGTGGCGCAAGGCCGAGCTGTCTGCCGACCGGGCGGGGCTGCTGGCGGGGCAGGATCCGGCTGCCGCGCTGCGCCTGGCCATGAAGGTCGCCGGCGGTGGTGATCTGTCCGAAGTGGACACCGCGGCGTTCCTCGAGCAGGCGGCGGAGTACGAGCGGGCAGGGGACGTTCGGGACAGCTTCCTCAAGATCATGATGACTTGGGCGAACACGCACCCGCTGCCCGTGGCGCGCGCCGCCGAGCTGCGCCGCTGGGTCGACTCGGGGGCGTACCAGCGGATTCTCTCCGGCGACTACCCGCGGCGGGAGGACGACCGGTCCGCGTCGGTCATGGCGGACGCCAAGGCCGCCGCCGACTCGTACCGCGAGTCCTTCAGCCGGTCCCAGGACCCGCTGGTGTCGCTGTTGCGCCGGCTGGGCGACGGCGCCGAGGTGGGGGAGTGGGTCGGCGCGGGCGCGAGCCGGGTACGCAACTGGGTCAACGACGCCACCACGCGGTCCCGCCGGAGCGAGCCGAATCCCGAAGACAGCCAGGGGGACGGGCCGGATCGGTAAGGTCAGCATACGATTCCGGTCATGACAGAATCTGACCTCCGCGCCGCGGTGGAACGGGTCATGCCCGGCGTCCGCGCAGACCTCGAGCGACTCGTACGCATTCCCAGCATCTCGTTCGACGGCTTCGACCACACGCACGTTCAGCGGTCCGCCGAGGCCGTCGCCGAACTGCTGCGCGACGCCGGCCTGCCGGACGTGCAGATCGTGGTCCGCGGTGGCCAGCCCGCGGTCATCGGCCGGCGGCCGGCACCTCCCGGTGCGCCGACCGTGCTGCTGTACGCCCACCACGACGTGCAACCGATCGGTGACCCGGCGAAGTGGGACAGCGAGCCGTTCGAACCGACCGAGCGCAACGGCCGGCTGTTCGGCAGGGGCGCCGCCGACGACAAGGCCGGCGTGATGGCCCACGTCGCGGCGCTGCGGGCGTACGGCGACGCGCTGCCGGTCGGCATCGTGGTGTTCATCGAGGGCGAGGAGGAGTTCGGTTCCGACTCCCTGGAGACGATGCTGCGCGAGTTCCAGCACGAGATCGCCGCGGATGTCATCGTCATCGCCGACTCCGGCAACTGGGACATCGGGGTACCGGCACTGACCACCTCGTTGCGTGGGATCGTGAACTGCTTCGTCGAGGTACGCACGCTCGACCACGCTGTCCACAGTGGAATGTTCGGCGGCGCGGTACCCGATGCCCTCACCGCCCTGACCCGGCTGCTCGCGACGCTGCACGACGACGCCGGGGACGTAGCGGTCGACGGGCTCGTCCGGCGGACTGCGTCGCCGCTGGACTACCCCGAGGACCGCTTCCGGGCCGAGTCGGGGCTGCTCGACGGGGTGTCGCTGATCGGTACCGGTCGGATCGTCGACCGCATCTGGACCAAGCCGTCGATCTCGATCCTGGGCATCGACGCACCACCGACGGGCGAGGCACCGAACGCGCTCGTGCCGTCCGCCCGCGCCAAGGTGAGCATGCGCATCGCGCCCGGTGACGACCCGAAGACGGCGGCCGACGCGCTGCTCGCGCATCTGGAGTCGTACGCGCCCTGGGGCGCCCGGGTCGCGGTGACCTTCGAGGCGGACGGCGAGCCGACCGAGATCGACGCGACCGGACCGATGTACGACGCGGCGCGGGCCGCGTTCCGATCCGCGTGGGACGGCGTGGACGCGGTCGACATCGGCGTGGGCGGGTCGATTCCGTTCATCGCGACGTTCCGGGAGATGTTCCCGACCGCCGCGATCCTGGTGACCGGGGTCGAGGATCCGGACGGCCGGGCGCACGGGCCGAACGAGAGCCTGCACCTCGGTGAGTTCGCCCGGGTCTGCCTCGCCGAAACACTGCTGTTGGCCAACGTCGCGGCAGCGGGTCATGCTAGCCTTCGAACATGAGTACGAAGGAAGTCATCGCGCGGTTGGACGCCGCGGTCTGTGCGCTGGGGGATGTCGATGTCTCCGGGTGGTCTGATGATGCCTTGCGTAACCACCTGACCGAGCTCTCGGCGGTGCTGTGCCAAGTCGATGCCCAGCTCGCCCGCCTGGCCGACGCCGTCCGCAACCGCGGCTTCGCGGTCCAGGAGGCCTGAGCCAGGTCAAACTGTCGGAGGCGGCTGCCACGATGGTGGGGTGTTGTTTGCGGAGCTCGCGGCGACGTCCACTGCCGTGGCGGCCACCTCGGGGCGCCGGGCAAAGATCGAGCTGCTCGCGGCCGCGCTGAGGCGGCTGCCCGCCGAGGAGATCGCCCCCGGCGCGGCGTATCTGGCGGGGGAGCTGCGCCAGCGTCAGATCGGCGTCGGCTGGGCGAGCCTGCGGGACACACCCCCACCGGCGGAGGTCGCCACGCTGACCGTTGCCGAGGTCGACGCGAGGCTCGAGGCGATCGGTGCCGAGGCCGGCGCCGGTTCGCAGGGCCGCCGGCGGGAGCGGGTGTCTTCCCTCTACGCCGCGGCCACCGCGGACGAACAACGCATGCTCAACGGTCTGATCAGCGGCGAGCTGCGGCAAGGAGCCCAGGCCGGGTTGCTCGTCGACGCGATCGCCGCCGCGGCCGGCGTACCGGTCACGGCGGTCCGGCGGGCTCTGCTCCTCGCCGGCGACCTCAAGACGGTCGGGGTCGCCGCGCTCACGGGGGGCGCGGCGGCTCTCGACGAGTTCCGGTTGACGGTCGGTCGCCCGCTCGCGCCGATGCTCGCGCAGAGTGCCTCCACAGTGGACGAAGCGTTGGCGACGACCGGTGCACCGGCCGCGGTCGACATAAAGCTGGACGGCATCCGGATCCAGGTGCACCGGTCGGGCGACGACATCCGGGTCTTCACGCGCAGCCTCGACGACATCACCGCCCGCCTGCCCGAGGTGGTCGCGGCCACCGAGAAGCTGCGCGTTCGGCAGATCGTCCTCGACGGCGAGGCGATCGCCCTCGATACTGCGGGACGACCCCGGCCGTTCCAGGAGACCTCGAGCCGCGCCGCCCAACGGAAGGTCGCGGTGACGGCGCTGACGCCGTACTTCTTCGACGTGCTGCACCTCGACGGCACCGATCTGATCGACGAACCGGGTCACACCCGGTGGTCCGCCCTCGCCGCGGCGGTCCCCGAGCCGTTGCTCGTCGCCCGGTCGTTCGCCGACACGCCCGACGTCGCGGCCGGGATCTACCGGGCGGCGGTCGACGCCGGGCACGAGGGCGTGGTGGTGAAGGCGGTCGACGCGCCGTACGACGTGGGTCGCCGGGGCGGCGCCTGGATCAAGGTCAAGCCGAGGCACACGCTGGATCTCGTGGTACTGGCCGTCGAGTGGGGCCACGGTCGGCGCCAGGGCTGGCTGTCGAATCTGCATCTCGGTGCCCGCGACCCGGAGACCGGTGGGTTCGTCATGCTCGGCAAGACGTTCAAGGGGCTCACCGACGAGCTGCTGCGCTGGCAGACCGAGCGCCTCCTGGCGCTGGCTATCGAGAAGGGCGACTGGGTCGTGAAGGTCCGTCCCGAGCTGGTGGTGGAGATCGCGTTCGACGGCGTGCAGACCAGCCCGCGGTACCCGGGTGGGGTCGCGTTGCGGTTCGCCCGGGTGCTGCGCTACCGGGAGGACAAGCCGGCGTCCGAGGCCGACACCATCGACACGGTTCGCGCCATCCACAGTGGACAACGCTAACCGTCAGGCCCCTCCGCGGACGTTGTTTTCGATCTCGGCGGCGGCGTACTCGAGCAGTTCGTGCGCGAGGTTGGACAGCGCCCGGGCCGCGGCGACCTCCTCACCGATGCGGGACACCGGTCGGTCGACGGGATTGCGCCGGGACTGGCCGCGCCCGCGGAGCTCCCGCCCGCCGGGCCCGGACAGTACGGCCAGCGCCTGGGTGTGGTCGGTGTCCTCGTCGAACCTGAGCTCGACGGTCCACGCGGTGGTAGTCGTCGTTGATGTGCTCATGACCCATTTTCGCCCGACTCGGCGGGCCGGGTCAGACGGCCGGCGAAACTGGTGCCTCGGGCAACCGCGCGTCGGCGAGGTCGACGTCCCGGATGTCCCATTGGTGCGCCTCCCGGTGGGCGAGCCAGCAGAAGCCGAATACCACGAACGCAGCGAACAACCACCACTGAATGACGTACCCGGCGTTCTGCCAGGCTCGTTCCATCGTGACCGGTACCGGGGTGAACCGGGCGTCGTTCGCGGGTGTCTGCTCGTCCAGCAGGAGGTACGCGCCGTAGACCGGGTACGGCAGTTCGCGCCCGATCTGTCCGGTCGCGATGCCCCGGATCTGCCGCGTATCGTCCTGCCGCTCGACCGGAGTGGCCCGGCTCTCGCTGAGATGCACCCGGCCGATCACGGTCACCTGCCCCGTCGGCGCGGGCGGCACCTCCGGCCGAGCGATGGCCCCGCTCGCGGCGGGCGGGACCCAGCCACGGTCCACGAGTACGGCCGACCCGTCGCTCAGTCGGAGCGGCGTGATGACCTCGAAACCGACCCGACCGCCGACGGTACGGCCCCGCGCGAGGATCTCGTACGCCTGGTCGTAGACCCCGGTGGCCGTCACCCTGGTCCACGCCGCATCGGCCCGTGGCGCCGGTCCACCGCCGACCTGTGGCGAAGACAGGACCGCGCCGAGTTGGGTGGGCGCGGCAACGGCCGAGGCGGCGATCCGCTCGTTGGTGGCCGTGCGCTCGCGGTACCGGTCGAGTTGCCACAGCCCCAGTGCCACCATGGCGGCCGCGACCGCCGCCATCAGGGCGGCGAGGCCGAGCCACCGGGGCGTAGCGAGAAACCGGTACACAGGAATGAGGCTACCGAGTCCCAGGACGCGGCGAGCCGGACCCGGTATCGTCCCCTTCGGGCCGGAAGGAGACCGCCATGACGACCATTCCTCGCGTCGTGGTCTCCGCACCCTCGTCGGGACATGGCAAGACCGCCGTGTCGCTGGGGTTGCTCGCCGCACTCGCGTCCCGCGGACTGCGCTGTGCCGGCTTCAAGATCGGGCCGGATCACATCGACGCCGCGTACCTCGGCCTGGCCTCCGGCCGCCCGGGGCGCAACCTCGACCCGAGGCTGGTCGGTGGGCACCGAGTTGGACCGCTGTTCGCGCACGGGGCGATCGGAGCGGACATCGCGGTCGTCGAAGGCACGATGGGTCTCTACGACGGTCTCACCGGCCGCACCGACGTCGAGTCGACCGCACAGGTCGCGGGCGTCTTGCGGGCACCTGTGGTGTTCGTGGTCGACGTGGCGGCGATGGGCCAGTCGGTGGCCGCGCTGGTGCACGGCTTCCGCGCCTACGACGAGGTGGTCTGGCTCGGCGGGGTAATTCTCAACCGGGTCGGGTCGGACCGGCACGAGCAGCTGTTGCGCGAGGCGCTCGACGACATCGGCGTACCCGTCTTCGGCGCGCTCCGCCGAGGCGCACTCGTGCCGGCCGGGCCGGGTGCGGTTCCGGCGCGCACGCACGGCCCGGTGCCGGTTGTGCATCACAGCCTCGAGGCGGTCCGCGCGGTACGCCGGCTCGGTGAGGTCGTCCACGACACCGTCGACGTCGACCGGGTGCTCAGCCTCGCCCAGTCCGCCCCGCCGCTGGCGACCGAGCCCTGGTCGCCCGCTGCCGAGTTGGGCATGGTGGACCATGCCGGGCCGCGACCGGTCGTCGTGGTCGCCGGTGGTCCATCATCCGGTTACGGGTACGCCGAAACGTCGGAGCTGCTGCGCGCGGCCGGCGCGGAGGTCGTACCGCTGGATCCCTTGCGGGACGAGTCCCTGCCGGCCGGGACGGCGGCGCTGGTGCTCGGCGGCGGCCTGCCCGAGTCGTACGCCGAGGAGCTGGCCGCCAACGAACGGCTGTCCCGCCAGGTGGCGGACCTGGCCCGCGCCGGCCAGCCGGTGATCGCCGAAGGGGTCGGCCTGGTCTGGCTGAGCCGGGAGCTGGACGGCCGCCCGATGTGCGGCGTGCTCGACACCGCCGCGCGCGTGACGGACCTGCTCGTGATCGGGTACCGGGAGGCCACCGCCCAGACCTCGTCACCGCTGGCGGCGGCGGGTGCCCGGCTCGTGGGCTACAAGCATCACCGCACCCAGGTGCTGCCTCGAGCGGGGGTGTCGCCGGCCTGGGCGTGGCCGGGCGGCCAGCCCGAGGGCTTCGTGTGGCGAGGGGTGCACGCGTCGTTCTTGAACCTGCACTGGGCCGGCGCACCGGAGATCGCGGTCCGGCTGGTGGCCGCGGCCCGGCAGACCGCGATCCCGGCCCCGGTACCGGTCAGCCCGGCGGTTCCGCCGGCGATCCCGGCCCCGGCGCACGACGAGCCGGCGACCGAGGCCCTGGAGCTATGAACCAGGTTGCGATACGCCGTTTCCCGGCATTGACCGTCGCGACCCCGCGGCTGCACATCAGGCCGCTGGTGGCGGACGACGCGCCGGCGGTCACGGATGTCTTCGCGGATCGGCAGACGCAACGGTGGCTGCCCGTCTCGCGGAACTTCGAGGCTGCGGCGTGGTGCACCGAGTTGGCCGTCGAGCGGCGGGACAGCGGCGAGGGTGACCACTACGGCGTGGTCCGGCGGGAGGACGACCGGCTGGTCGGTTGCCTCTGGACGAAGCGCACCGACTGGGGCGCGCGGGTGACCGAGGTGACGTACGCCATGGCGCCGGCGGCTCGCGGCTTCGGCATCGCCGCCGAGGCAACCGATGCCGTGGCGATCGCGCTGCTGCTCGAGCACGGCTTCCAGCGCGTCGAGCTGCGGGTGGCGCCAGGCAACCTCGCCTCCCGGCGAGTGGCCGAGAAGGCCGGCTTCACCTACGAAGGGCTGCTACGCAACGCCGGGTACGTCCACAGTGGACGAGTTGATCTCGAGGTCTGGTCCCTGGTAACGGCAGACCTGCGCTGACCCGGGGTCAATTTGGCCTTGACAACGGTGTCCACTATGGCCTCATGCGGATTCGGGTGTGGGCGGTTGCGGCCGCGGTGGTGGTACTCCTGACCGGTTGTGTCATGACGCGCAAGGAATCCGGGGGTTCCCGCGAGCCCGTGGAGAGTGTGGGCGGACCCGCCACGTCGGCGCCGCCGACGCAGGGTGCGACGAACAAGAAGCCGGTACCCGCGGCGTGTGCGGTGCTCTCCAATCCCGAGGTCCGGACGCTCACCGGGCAGGAGATCGACGAGATCGCCGACACGTCGTTGCCGAACGACCCAGACCAGAGCGGCTGTATCTGGAATCTGACTCCGGGCGGTGCTCTGTACCTGAGCTACCGCCGGTCCGACGCCGAGCAGTTCGCCTTGCACCGCACCGGCGCGCAGAAGGTCGATGGGGTCGGCACCGAAGCGTACTTCGACGGCATCCACCTCGTGGTGCTGATCGGCGACCTCGACGTCGACATCATCATGCGGTCCGGCGAGTCCGACGCGAAGCACCTCGACCGTTCCATCCAGGTAGCGAAGACGGTAACCCCACGGCTGACGGGATAAGCGAAACGGTCAGCGGCGGCGGGGCGGTTGCGGAGACGGTGCGTCGGCCGGCGGCAGTGTACCGACGATCGCCGGTGACGGAGGCGTGAACTGCCGTACCGGTGAACCGGCGAGCCCGTCCCGCAGCGTAAACGAGACCGCGTTGATGGGCTTCCAGTAGTTGTAGTCGCCGACCGCGTTGAACGGGTTGTCGGGATCGGCCACGAAACTGGCCGCCGCGAGATCCGGCGTCATCCCCACGAACCAGGCGGCCCGGGTGTCGTCGGTCGTACCGGTCTTGCCCGCTACCGGCCGCCCGACCATGCCGTACACCTGTGGCGCGGTCGACCAGTCGCCGCAGTTGCCCTTCGCCGCCTTGTACCCGGTGACGCAGCGGGCGGCGTCGGTCGCCGCGCGCGCCACGTCCTCGGTCACCTCGCGGTGGCAGACGGGCTGGTCGGCCTGGATCTGCTTGCCGTCCTGGCCGGTGTACGTCGCCGGCGTCCCATCGGGGTTGGTGATGGACAGGACCGGCCACGGCTGGCAGTAGATGCCGTCCCCGGCCAGCGTGGCGTAGGCGTTGGCCATCTCCAGCGGCGTCGTGTCGGCCACGCCGAGCGTGAACGCGCCCCAGCCCGCGGCCCGCGCGGGGGAGGCCATCATCCGGTCGACGTCGGTGTGCCAGGTAAGGCCGAGCCGCTCGGCCATGCGTACCGCGCGGTCGGCGCCGACGGCTTGTTCCAGTTGGACGAAGTAGGTGTTGACCGACTTGCCGAACCCGGACCACATCGCGTGCCGCCCGGTCATGCCACCGCTGGCGTTCGACGGGCACCAGCGCCCGCCGCAGCTGGCCGGTTCGCCGTACCCGGACAGGTAGATCGACGTGTACCGCATCGGCGCGTAGAACGACGTGGACAGCTTGAAGCCGGCGTCGAGTGCGGCGGTCATCGTGAAGATCTTGAAGGTCGAGCCGGCCTGGTACCCGGGCAGATCGCCGCCGCCGAGCAGTGGGTTGACCGTATTCGGGTAGTTGCCCTTGATCTTGTCGCGCAGGCTGGTATCGCTGTGCTCGCCGTTCTTCCGCTGGTCGAGCGAGTAGACGCGGTTCACCGCCATCGCCTTGACCAGGCCGGTACCGGGCTGGATGGCGACGAGCCCGTGGGCGAACTTGCTGTTGATCGACTCGTTCTGGACCACCTGCTGTTGGGCGATCGACTGGATCTTCGGGTCGAGTGAGGTCACGATGCGGAAGCCGCCGCGGCGCAGCCGGTTCTCCCGCTCACCGGGGCTGGCGCCGAACGCCGACTGGTTGAGCCACCACGCCTTGAGGAAGTCGCAGAAGAATCCCCAGCTGTTGTACCGGGGCGATACCGACACGCAGTCGTTCGGCGGCTCGGTCAGCTTCAGCCGGATGGGTTCCTGCTTCGCCTTCGCGGCCGCGTCGGCCGACACGTACTCCAGCTTGGCCATCTGGTCGATGACGTAGTTGCGGCGGTCGGTGGCGGCCCGCACGTCGTTGCTCGCCGGGTCGTACGCCGTCGGTGCCTTGACCAGGCCGGCCAGCGTGGCCGCCTCGACGAGAGTGAGATTCCTGGCGGGCTTGGAGAAGTAAACCTCGGCGGCGGCGAAGATGCCGTACGCGCGGTGCCCGAAGTACGCGGCGTTGAGGTAACGCTCCAGGATCTCGGTCTTCGACAGTTCCCGCTCCAGCTCGACAGCGAGCCGCATCTCGCGGATCTTGCGAGCGCTGGTCTGCTCGACGGCCGCCTGCACTTCGGCCGGCGTCTGGGCCGAGTCACGGGCAGCCATCCGGACGTACTGCATCGTCAGCGTCGATGCCCCCTGCTCGACCGTGCCGGCCTGGTGGTTGGCGACGAACGCCCGTACGATGCCCCGGACGTCGACGCCGTTGTGCTCGTAGAACCGGTTGTCCTCCGATGCCACGATCGCCTGCATCATGTACGGCGACATCTCGCTGATCGGCAGGTACTTGCGGTGCTCCTCGTAGAACGACGTGAGCAGCGTCTTGTTGTCCGACGCATAGACGTATGTCGTCTGCGCCGGCGGCGACACGTTCAGGACCTTCGGTAGGTTGTTCACTAGATCCGCACCGGCCTTGGCGCCGAGGCCGCCGACCGCGGCCAGGGGATACGCGACGCCGGCCACCACGACGCCGGCGATGAGGCCGGCCCGGATCAACGTCGCGACGCGGCCAGTTGCCTCGAGGGTGCGGTTCATCACCCCATAAAGGTAGGACATAGCGCGTTATGTCATGACGAAAACGCGGGCGCTAGACGGGGCATTCTTTCGTGGTACGCCGAACCGCCATGATGTCCTGGCTACCAAGGAGGTTGGCATGCTCGACGAGGTCCTGGCGGCGATCCGGCCGCTGGATTCCTGGGCGATGGCCGCCGCCCGGGAGCTTCAGGCACGGTTGACGAAGCCCGCGGGGTCGCTGGGGGCCCTGGAGGAACTGGCGGTACGGCTCGCCGGGCTGGCCGGTACCTGTCCGCCCCCGGTACCGGTGCCCGCGGCGCTCGCGGTCTTCGCCGGTGATCACGGAGTTCACGCGCAGGGTGTGACGCCGTGGCCCCAGGAGGTGACCGCCCAGATGGTGGCGAACTTCCTCGCCGGCGGCGCGGTCGTCAACGCGTTCGCGCGTCAGGCGGATGTGTCCGTGACCGTGGTGGATGTCGGCGTCGCGGCGACGTTGGCTCCGAACCCGGGGCTCGTGGCCGCGAAGGTCCGGCCCGGTACCGCCGACCTGTCCGTCGGGCCGGCCATGACGCGCGACGAGGCGCTGGCCGCGATCGGGGTCGGTATCGAGGTCGCGAACTCCCTTGTGGACAGTGGGGCACGTGCGCTGCTGACCGGCGACATGGGCATCGGAAACACGACCCCGGCGGCGGCGCTGGTCGCCGTGTTCACGGGGCTCGATCCGTCGGCGGTGACCGGTCGCGGTACCGGAGTCGACGACGACATGTACGCCCGCAAGGTTGCCGTCGTACGCGCGGCACTGGACCGGCACCGACCCGACCCCGCGGATCCGATCGGGGTACTCGCGTCGGTCGGTGGGCTGGAACACGCGGCACTGGCGGGGTTCGTGCTCGCGGGCGCCGCGCGACGCGTACCCGTGATTCTCGATGGGGTCATCGCCGACGCGGCGGCGTTGGTGGCGGCGGCGCTCGCCCCCGAGGTGGCCGACGCGTGCGTCGCGGGCCACCGCTCGGCCGAGTCCGGCGCGGGCGCCGCCATCATCAACCTGGGCCTGACCCCCTTGCTGGACCTGGGTTTGCGCCTCGGCGAGGGTACCGGCGCCGTGCTCGCCCTGCCGATCATCGCGAGCGCCGCGCGGGTCCTGCACGAGGTGGCGACGTTCGATGCCGCGGGGATCAGCGGATGAACCTGTATCCATTGGCGCTGCGGCTGGACGGCCGCATGGTCCTCGTCGTCGGCGGCGGTACCGTCGCCACCCGGCGGGTGCCCGCCCTGCTCGACGCCGGCGCGGACGTGGTCGTGGTGTCGCCGTCGCTGACCCCGGCGCTGCGTGCCCTCGCCGACGCCGGCCGGGTGCGCTGGGTAGCGCGGCGGTTCGAACCGTCCGATGTGGACGGTGTGTGGCTGGTACAGGTCGCCGTCGACGACCCGGCGGCCGCGTCGGCGGTCAGCGACGCGGCCGAGGCGCGCAGGATCTTCTGCGTGCGGGCCGACGACCGGCACGCCGCCACCGCGTGGACTCCGGCGGTCACCCGGCACGGGCCGGTCACCGTGGCCGTGCTGGGCGGTGGCGATCCGCGCCTGTCGATGGCGGTACGCGACCGGATCCGGTCGCTGCTCTCGGACCGCCCGGACGCGGCCGTCCCGACCGGTCCCGGTGGCGTCGTCGCGCTCGTCGGCGCCGGTCCCGGCGATCCGGAGCTGATCACGGTGAAGGGTCGGCGGCTGCTCGCCGAGGCCGATGTCGTGGTCGCCGACCGGCTCACGCCCGGGCTGCTGCTGGACGAGCTGCGCGCCGATGCCGAGCTGGTCGACGCGTCGAAGATTCCCTACGGGCCGGCCGCGACCCAGGAGGAGATCAACCGGATCCTCGTCGAGCGGGCGCGCGCCGGTCTCCGCGTCGTACGCCTCAAGGGCGGCGACCCGTTCGTGTTCGGCCGAGGTGGGGAAGAGGTAGCCGCGTGCACGGCGGCCGGGATACCGGTGACCGTGGTGCCCGGCGTGACGAGCGCGGTGGCCGCGCCGGCGATGGCGGGCATCCCGGTGACGCACCGCGGGGTGGCGCACGAGTTCGTCGTCGTATCCGGCCACGTGGCGCCGGGCGATCCAGCGTCCCTTGTGGACTGGTCGGCGCTCGCGCGGCTACGGGGTACCGTGTGCGTGCTGATGGGCCTGGCGAACCTGCCGGCGATCGTCGCCGCGCTGATGACCTACGGCCGGGATCCCGGTACGCCGGCGGCCGTCATCCAGGACGGGACGACCGGTGCGCAGCGGGTCGTCCGGGCGCCGTTGCACGCGCTCGCCGAGACGGCCGCGTCCGAGGGAATCCAACCGCCGGCCGTCGTGGTCATCGGCGACCTCGCGGCCGGCATCCCGGAGACGCCAGGCTGACTCGCCTGTGGTCACGCGTCGACGAGCAGCAGTCCGTCGTTGTTGAGGTGCACCTCTGGCGTGCTGGCGTCGGGAGCGTAGGCCGCGACCGTCAGAGACCTCCCGCCATCGAAGCGAAGTCGTTGTCCCAACTCGAAGACCTGACCCTCCGCGAGCATCCGGGCCAGGTGGTTCAGGATCTGGCCGGTCTCTTCGATGCGATCGGCGGGTACGCCCGTAATCAGGTCCGGCCGTGCGAACTTCAGCATCCCGCGGGTGTGCACGGCATGTCCGAACCCCGGTGTGGGTTCGGTCTCGGCGATCAGACTCACCTCACGCTGTATGACGAACGGCCGATCGGGCGACAGTGCGGCCACGTCCAACCCGCGAAGCCAATGGCATGCGTACGCGTCGAGCGCCGCGAAGCTGCCCGAGGTCGCGAGTGTGGACGCCACGGCCCAGGCGAGTTGCAGATGACTGAGGTCCACCGGATCGTCGACCTCGACGTTGATCGAGTAACACCAGGGCGCCGCGTCGAGGCGGTCCAGGTCCTCGAGCTGTTTGGTCGCGATGTTCCGCGGCGCACCGGTACGCCAGCCGTCGATCCACTCTGGACTGTCCGCGTACTGGTGGATGCGCAGGTCCAGCGCGTCGATGGGAGCGGTCGTCGGAACGATGCTTCGCAGTACGAGTTCCCCTCCGGTGCCGAGCACGTTCTCGTCGGCGAAGGCGATCAGCGAGATCGCGGCCCGCCGGCCGGTAGCCCGAAACGCCGGCCGGGGCCACGGCGCGATCGGAGAACTCACCGCGGCATTCTTCCACGTCCGCGGGGTATGAAACGCGACCGCTACTTCGGGATTCCGCCGTCGAGGAGAAGGGCGCAGCGGATCAGGCCGAGGTGACTGTACGCCTGCGGATGGTTGCCGAGCCCACGCTCACCCATGGGGTCGTACTGCTCCGGCAGGAGACCGGTCGGACCCGCACAGTCGAGCATCTGCTCGAACAACTCCTCGGCGTCGGCCCGCCGGCCGGTACGCAGGTACGCCTCGACCATCCACGCCGAGCAGACGTGGAAGCCGCCTTCCCGCCCGGGTAGCCCGTCGTCCCAGCGGTACCGGTACACGACCGGGCCGCTGCGCAGTTCCGCCTCGGTCTTGAGGACAGTGGAGAGGAACCGCTCGTCGTTGTCGGGCAACAGGCCGGACAGCCCGATCCACAGCGATGCCGCGTCCATCTCCGGGGCGCCGTAGGCGACGGTGTACGCCCCCGACGCCTCGTGCCAGCCGTGGGTGAGCACGTGCTCGCCGATCCGGTCGCGCAGCAACACCCACTCGGGACGGTCCCGCCCGCCGTGCCGGCGCATCACGTGCAGCGCCCGGTCGACGGTCAGCCAGCACATCACCTTGGAGTACACGTGGTGCCGGGGCGGCATGCGGACTTCCCACAGCCCGTGGTCGGGTTCGTGCCAGCGCCGGGCGACGGCCTCGACCATCGCGTCGACGATCCGCCACTCCTCGTCGCGTACGAAGCTCCCTTCGCTCGCGGCTGCGGGGCTCGCAAGCTCGCTCCTCGCGCTCGCCGCGACCCGCGCCTCGACAACGGCCGCGAGCAGGTCCGCGATCGGGCCGAACACGTCGAGCTGCAGCTGGCGGTTGGCGAGGTTGCCGACGCGTACCGGGCGGGAGCCCGCGTAGCCGGGCAGCGTCTCGATGACGGCCTCGGGACCCAGCTCGTATCCGTCCACTGTGTACAGCGGGTGCAGCCGCTCGGGGTGGCCGCCGGTGCGTTCGATGCAGCCGTCGACCCAGCGCAGCAGCGCCTCGGCCTCGGCCAGCGAGCCCAGGTCGACCAGCGCGCGGGCGCTCATCGAGGCGTCCCGCAGCCAGCAGAACCGGTAGTCCCAGTTGCGAACGCCGCCCAGTTCCTCGGGCAGCGAGGTGGTGGCCGCGGCGAGGATCGCTCCGGTCGGCTCGAAGCACAGCCCGCGCAGCACGAGCGCGCTGCGCAGGACGAGATCCCGCGCCACGCTGGGAAGCTGAAGCGCCGCCGCCCACTCCCGCCACGGCTGTTCGGCCGCGGCCTGCCGCTCGCCGACCGGCAGCTGGTCCGACTCGATGCCGTGGGTACCGAAGCGCAGGTCGAGTACCACCTGCCCGCCGAGCGCGGCGAGGTCGACGACCGCCCGCGCGGTGTCGTGCCCGCCTTCGTTCACGACCTCCCACTCGACGCCCGGGGAGCGCAGCGCGATCGGCTCGGCCGAACCCAGTACCAGCAGCCCGTCCCCGCCGAGCGGCTGCAGGCGGACCGCGACCTGTCCGAACTCCGGCCGCGGGGCGAACTCGATGCGCGCCCGGGCGCTGCCGGACAGGACCCGTACCAGTACCGAGTCGCCGTCGAGCCAGTCGGTGACGGTCAGCCCGGACCACCTGGTTTCCACGGTCATGGTGCCGGAGCGGTACCGCTGTCCCAACGGCATCTGCCCGTTGCGCTCGAGCCCGATCGAGAAGTGACCCGCGTCCGCCCCGCCGAGCAGGTCGGCGAAGATGGCCGCCGAGTCGGGCCGCGGGTGGCACAGCCAACTGACCTTCGCGTCGGGCGTCAGCAGCGCCACGGTACGGCCGTTGGACAGCATCGAGTGCCGCTCGATCGGGACGG
>DASRII010000346.1:0-35544 GCA_035650075.1 Micromonosporaceae bacterium
GACCACTTCGTCGCGGTGCTGGATGCCGACGACACGCTGATCCGGTTCCACGACCCGCACGGCCATCCCTACGCGGCCTTGCCTACCCGGTACTTCCTCGCCGCGTGGTGGGCAGCCTCCAGTACGACCAGCGACGGTCCACGCCCGGGACAGCCCGTCACGGTCCGGTCAGTGTGGGATCGTGTCGATCAGCTCTCGGGCGCCTTGGCGCAGCAGTGACAGTGCTACGGCTGTGCCGAGGATGGTGGGGTCGGTGTCCCGGTCGTGTGCGTCCAGCATCTGTTTGCCGTCGGGGGAGAACACCTGCGCCCGCAGTGACAGCTGCCCGTCGGTCTCGGTGGATGCGTACCCGGCAATGGGGCTGTTGCAGTGGCCCTGCAGGATGTGCAGCATCATCCGCTCGGCGGTGGTCTGCCGCCACGTGTCGGCATCGCCCAGTGCGGTCATGGCCTCGATGGTGGCGGTGTCGTCCTCGCGGCACTGCAGGCCGAGTACCCCGGCCCCGACCGGTGGGCACATCACCTCCACCGGCAGGATCTCGGTGATCCGGTCTGCCTGCCCGATGCGTTCCAGCCCGGACACCGCCAGCAGCAGGGCGTCGGCCTGTCCGGCGTCGAGCTTGGCGAGCCGGGTGTTCGCGTTGCCCCGGATCGGCACCGTGACCAGGTGCGGAAAGTCCCGGGCGAGCTGGGCGGCCCGGCGTACGGCCGAGGTGCCGATGCGGGAGCCGGCGGGCAGCTCGGAAAGGCGCAGGCCGCCGGGGTGGACCAGGGCGTCGCGGATGTCGTCTCGGGCCAGGTATGCGGCGAACACCGTCCCCGCCGGTACGGGCCGGTCTCCGGGTACGTCCTTCATGCAGTGCACGCCGAGGTCACAGCGTCCGTCCAGCAGTGCCTGGTCGATCTCTTTGGTGAACGCGCCCTTGCCGCCTAGTGCGGACAGCGGACCGGCCCACCGGTCCCCGCTCGTGGTGAACGCCACCACCTCGGTGGCCAGGTCCGGCCGGTGCACTGCCAGCTCCGCCCGGACACGTTCGACCTGTGCCAGGGCCATCGGGGACGAACGGGTGCCGATACGGACCACGTGAGCGGTAGCCATTGGCTCAGCGTAGAGCCTCAGACCCGCACGCCAAGCACAACACCGCACGCCCACGCCACCGCCACCGCCGCCCGGCTACCCAAGCGCGCGGCGGAGCTGGCCAGCGACCTGGCACCGAGGACGGTCTGTCCAGTCACCCGGCGCGCGGTGCGGTACAGCTCGGCGGTGCCGGCCGCGAGCCCCGCCGGTGACCGTCTGGGGCTACGTCATGGTGTGAGCCGCCAACCCAGCCGGCGCCGGTAGTACACCAGCGGCTCCATCGGTTCCTCGGGGCTCTCGCACCGGTCCACCTCGCCGATCACGATCGCGTGGTCGCCGCGTAGCGGACCTGGCCGTCTCCGGCGGCTACGGGCAGCCCGGCGGTGGCGGCGAAGGCCGCGCCGGGGCTGGACAGGGCGCCGACGGCCAGGGCGAGCCCTACGGCAGGACCGACCGGCGGGAGAGGTGTCTGACCACAATCCCTATTCGTCACAAAGAGTTCTATAGCTATAGATAAATGTTTACATCTATCAATGATATCTGTCAAGTGGCGCGCCCGCCGGTCGGAGCTGAGTCCATCGGAGCCGGGGACGTGCAGGTCACAACGTGGTCGACGTCGCGGTGGAGGTTACGGACATACCCTAACGTCCACGATCCAGATGCCTTCTCAGGAGCCGTCCAGGCGTACGCCTCGGGCCTGCAGGTACCCGGTGATGCGGCGCTGGGCGGACCGGTACGGTTCGCGGCTCGCGGGCGGGGTGGCGGGGTCGGCAAGTGCCGCGGCCAGATCCACGATACGGATCTGCGGCGCCAGGTCGATCCAGGTTGCGACCGCCTCGACCTTGGTCACCGCCCACCTGCCGGGCGCCTGCTCGGTGAAGGTGAAGCGGGGCATGACACCCTCGCGCCGGTCCGGGTACGCCGCCGACTGGCGGGCGATGTGGTTGCCCATGCCGTACGCCACCCACGCGCCGTTGACCTCCTCCAGCGGCTGCACTACATGGGCGTGGCTGCCGAGGATCAGGTCGACCCCGGCCGGGCCGAGCAGCCGACGGGCGAGCGCGACCTGGTCGGGGCTGGCGCGGTGGTCGTACTCGATGCCCCAGTGCAGGCTGGCCACGACGATGTCGGCACCGGCCGACCTGGCCCGGCGCGCCTCATCCAGGACCGCGGCCGGGTCGAGGAGGTTGGCGAGCCAGGCCTTGCCGGCCGGCCGGGACAGGCCGTTGAACCCGGACGTGTACGACAGGTGCGCCACCCGCACGCCACGCACGTCGAGGATGGTCGGGATGCGCTGGGCTGCCGCGCTGCGGTAGCTGCCGGCGTGGCGTAGCCCGGCCGCTTCGAGGGTGTCGAGGGTGCGGTACACGCCCTGCTCGCCGCCGTCGAGGGTGTGGTTGGACGCGGTGGAGCAGGTGTCGTACCCGGCCTGCCGTAACGCGGTGGCGACCTGGGGTGGCACGGAGAACAGTGGGTAGCCCATGAACGGGCCGCCCGGCGGGCCCAGGGGCGTCTCCATGTGGCAGATGGCCAGGTCGGAGGCTGTGATGGCGGGTGCCACGCCAGCGAAGATAGGCCCGAAGTCGTACCCAGCCCGGCCCGCTGCAGCGGCGTCGGCGGCGGCTTGGCGCCACACCGGCGAGTGCAGCAGTACGTCGCCTGCGCCGATGACGGTCAGCGACCGGGGTGCGCGCTCGCCCGGCGTGGGCTGCGGCGCCGGTGGTGGCGACGCGGCGATGCTGGCCCCGCTGCGGAGATGTCCACCCAGCGATGGCGGAGGCCCAGAGCCGCGCAGCGTGGCCGCCGCACCAAGCAGGACGACGAGCAGGACCCCAACCACTGACGTTACTGGTCGTGATGACTTGGGGGCATTCTGTTGAGTTCTCATGCCGGGGCCACTATACGACAGCCCGCACGGCCGTCGCGTCCGCCACGCCCACGAGCATGACCCCGGGAACTGCCCGCCGCCTGGGGCTGTGCGGGCGTTCCGTCGCGCAGGAACCCGACCTCCCCGGCGCCGGGCACCGCGACGACCAGATTGGTGAGGCGCCGCGCCAAGCCTCGCCAGGCCACACGGGCCGCAGAACCGCAGCGGTACGGGCAGCATCTGAACCCCGTGAACAATCAGGGTCAAGATCCGCGCTTTAGGCGTTTGACAAAGCGTGCCGCCGGGACTTGTGCGCGCCGCCGCATGCCGATGGGTGTCGAGTAGCCGACGTCCATCTTACAAATGTTGATTATAATCGATATTGTTCGGGCCACTGGTTCTATCGACGCGGGGGAGGCTCTATGCGATCCAAGCCCCTCGCCGCTGTCGTTTGCTCCCTTGTCCCCGTCTTCTCGGGCATCCCAACCCTGGCCGAGGAGCTGTAGTGATCAACCGCCCACAGCCGAGCTGTTCGGCCGCCAGCCCGGCTACGACTACGCCGGGTCCAATGCGCACACCGCCACCGGCAACTACACCCAGTACGCCGTCGACCTTGACGGGTCGCCGAGCTGGAGCTGTACCTATAACTCGTTGGACTCCACGGTGACCCCGCTTGGCCGCGGCTGGACCCCGGCGTTCAGCGCCCAATATCACCGCGCTCGGCGACGGCTCGGCGCGCTACCACGGCCACAACGGCCGGATCCTGACCTTCGCCGCCGATGGCTGCGGCAGCTACCGCCGGCCGCGGGACCTCGACGCCGGCCTGGTGCCGCTCACTGCCGCAGGCTGGTCGCTGCGCTTGCGAACGGGCGAGGGCTGGCTCTTCGACACTGCGGGCGGGCTCTGCGAGCGTGCTCGGGAAGGCCACCGCGTCGTGCCCAGCCGCGACGCCGACGGGCGGGTCGCCACCGTGGCTCACTCTGTCGGCTGGTCGCTCACCTTCAGCTACGACGGCGCCGGGTGGTCGGTCACCGTCTGCGCCGGTGACGGCCGCGCAACCTACTACGGGTACGCCGCGGCGGGGCTGCCCGCTTCGGTCACCGCGATCGACGGGGCGCTCACCCGCTACGGATACGACGCCGGCAGCAGGCTGAGCCCGGGTCATCGGCACCTGCGGTGCGCAGCGCGGCGCCGTTACCTACGACGGCAGGGCCGGGTGCGGCGGCAGGTACTGACCGGCGGCGGCTCGGTCGAGCCAGCGTACGACCCCGCCACGGGCACCACGAGCGCCACCGGTTCTCCGCCGGGACGGACCTGGACCCACCGGCACGACAAAGGGACGGAGAACCCATGAGAGCAGTTGTCTGCGACAGGTACGGCCCGCCGGACGTTCTGCGACTCGAAGACGTCGAGCGGCCGGTACCCCAGCAGGACGAGATCCTCGTCAGGATCCACGCCACGACGGTCAACCGGTCAGACTGCGGAGTACGCAGCGGCCAGCCGTTCATCGCCCGCCTCCTGACCGGCCTGCGCCGGCCGAGGGAGAAGATCCTCGGCAGCGAGTTTGCCGGTGAGGTCGAAGCAGCCGGCGCAGCCGTCACCGAGTTCGCGGTCGGTGACCAGGTCTTCGGCGTCAACCCGTGGAAGCTCGGTGCACACGCGGAGTTCGTCTGCATGCGGGAGAGCGCCGCAGTGGCGCACATGCCGGCCGGCATGAGCTTCGAGGAGGCCGCGGCGGTCTGCGACGGGGTGATCCTGGCCCTGATGGGCCTGAGACCGGCAGGCGTACGCAACGGGCGCAGCATCCTCGTCTACGGCGCATCGGGATCCATCGGCACGGCAGCGGTTCAGCTGTCCAGGTACTTCGACGCCGACGTTACCGCGGTATGCAACACGAAGAACGTCGAGCTGGTGAGATCGCTCGGAGCCGACGCGGTCATCGACTACACGAAGGAAGACTTCACCAGGAACGGTGAGACGTACGACGTCATCTTCGACGCGGTCGGCAAGCACTCGTTCCGGCGCTGCAGGGGCTCGCTCAAGCCGGGCGGGGTCTACATAGCAACCGACCATCTACAGAACCTGATACTGGCCCTGTGGACCTCGCGGGTCGGAGCCAAGAGGGTGCTGTTCCCGATCCCGCCTCGGTACACGAAGAAGGACGTCCTGTTCCT
Source organism: Micromonosporaceae bacterium (assembly GCA_035650075.1). Classification (GTDB taxonomy): domain Bacteria; phylum Actinomycetota; class Actinomycetes; order Mycobacteriales; family Micromonosporaceae; genus DASSUC01. The sequence continues at coordinate 5,119 of DASRII010000346.1, forward strand.
CAAGCAGCTCATCGAGGCGGGGAGGTACCGAGCGGTCATCGATCGGTGTTACCCGCTGGAGGAGGTCGTCGACGCGACCCGGTACGTCGAGACGCAGCAGAAGACGGGCAACGTCGTCCTGACCGTCGAGGCGACCAGGCACGCCGAGAAGGGGCAGCAGACGGGAACGTCGTCCTGACCGCCAGCAACAGCTTTACCCCGTCAGTTGTCGTAGCGGGAGGGTCTAGTGCCGCCAGTGTCCGCCAAGCCCCGCGACGACCCAGAAGAAAGCAGAATTGTACGGCGTCGCCGCGTCCGTGGAACTCCCGCTGAGCTTCGACAACGCCCGCAGCGTCATGGCAGAGGTCCTCGACACCGACGAGCACGCCGAACTGGCGGGCGTCTAGCGCACCTTCGGCGCCGTGATCCGAAGGTGCGCCAGCTTGTCTGCGATCGCCGTAGTCGGTCACTCTCCGTCGCCGATATCCGGCTACATCACCCAGCGGTGGCGGAGCCGCCGATACCGTCTGCTGGCGTCTCACGTCAGTGTCGCTGACGATCCGCTGACGCCTGATTCTGCTGGCGAAGTCTGTATTTGCAGGTCACGCCGCTGCATGGTGATAGGTGGTGCAGAGCTCATGGATGCGGGTGGGTCGGCGTGGGGTGGTGGGTCTGACGTCGAAGTAAGCGCCGAGGCGGCCGATGTTGATGGCCATGGCACTGAGGACGTTCTGCAGGTGGGTCTTGGCCAGCCCCCGGTACCGGGCGTAGCGCAGGTTCGGACCGCGCACAGCTTCGGAGATGGTGCCCTCGATCCCGGCGCGGGCGTTGTAGGTGGCACGCCATTGTTCGCTGCCCTGAGCGGCGTGGGCGGCCATCCGCGCTTCGTGGATAGGCTCGGGGTGGATGGTGATCCTGCGGGCGATGTGCTCGGCGGCCAGGGTGCACTGGTCACGGATCGGGCAGGGCCGGCAGTCACGACGGGAGAACGCGAAGGTGACCAGGCCCCGCTTGTCGGGCTTCATCGATCGGCTCCTTACCCCGGCGGGGCAGGTCGCCACACCCGCGGCCCAGTCGATGCTGAAGTCAGCGGGAGTGAAGGTGCCCTTACGGGCGTTGCGGCCGGTCTGCACGACGACCGGGGCGACAAGCGTGATGTTGCGTTGCGCGCTGGCGGCGATGTTCTCGGCACTGGGATAGCCGCCGTCGGCGAGGTGCTGGGCCGGGGCCAGGCCCCGGGCGATGAGCTTGTCCTGGATGGCGGTGGTGGCGCTCACATCGGGCTCGGTGGCCGCCGTGGTGTGCACGTCGGTGACCAGGTGCGGCAGGTCCTCGTCGCAGGACTCGGTCAGGTGCGCCTTGGACCCGACCCACTCGGTCGGCTGTTCGCCGGTGTCCTTGATGCTGTAGCGGGCCTCGGTGTCGTAGGGGGAATGCACGCGTTCGGCTGCTGGGGGCAGCTGGTCGGTGGTCTTGAGCCGTAGCTGCCCGGTGCTGGTGGTGACGTACTGCTGGTCCCACACCAGCCGCAAGGTCGCCACCTCGGGCAGCGTGTTCATCCATGCCGCGACCGGGTCAGCGTCGATCGCGGCCAGCAGCTTGGCTCCATCCGCGCCGATCTGGTCAGCCAGGGCCTGCGCGGAGGCGTTCTTGCGGCCCAGCAGCCGGCCGGTTTCGACCTTGCGGCCGTAGCGTTGGTCCCACCCTTGCTCCAGCAGCGGCACGACCCAAGCCGGGCGGGTCTCGGCGATCGTCTCCAGGGCGGCCCGTAAGGTCTCCCCGACCGTTTCGATCCGGTTCAACCGCCGTACCCCGGCGATAACATGCGTGGAGTCTGTTCGCTGCCGGCCACCAGCTCGGACCAACCCGGCGGCCTTGAGCCGATCGAGCATCAGGTCCAGCAACGCGTTCGCGCGCTCATCGGTGACCAGGCGGGCGCGGAGCTCGGTCAGCACCGAGGCGTCGAAGCCGGCGTCGTCGAGGTCCAAGCCCAGGGCGTACTTCCAGGAGATCCGGTCGGCCACCGCCTGTGCCGCGTCAGCATCGGACAGGTTGTGCCGAAACTGCAGGATCATCACCATGACCAGCAACGCCGGTGACAAGCCTGGTTGCCCGAGCGGGGAGTACATCTGGGCGAACCGGCCGCTGGTGAAGTCGGTATCGGTGAACAACGGGCCCAGCGCGTCTCGCACCCGCATCTCGTCGGTCCCGTGACGATGGACCTTCCAGGCCAGCTCGGCGGTGGCCTGGGGAATCTGGCGGTGAACGGCGGCGGGACGCAGCAACGACAACTCTCCTTGTGACAGCACGACGACCAGAAACCAGGGCAGGCCGTCACTCTGCCACAAGATCAGCAACCGACTTCGCCAGCAGAATCAGTGACGCTCGTCGGGCCGTTATTCACCGATCGAGATCGTCTCGATCGGCCCGCCGTACACGTCCGGTTCGGTGGTGAGCACGTAGCCAACGTGCCCATGGGCGAACAGCAGCGCCGCACACGCCCGCCCCAAGCCATCAAGCAGCTGCGCAGCGGCGACAGTGCGCCGCCAATCGTCCGTATCGAGAGCAACGGTCACCGCGTGCGGCAGCCGGATAAGCACATCCAGCAGCGGCCAGGCCTTGTCCGGGAGCTGCTTGGCCGCCTCCACCACGCACACCGCCGGCACCGCGAACCGGGCACCCTCGTCGGCTAGCTCACGCAGCACCTCGCCCACGTCCTCAGATCCGAGGGCGTAAGCGGCGACAGCGGTGGTGTCGAGGGTAAGCCGGGCGAGGCTCATGCTGCGTCGAGGCGGGTGAGGAACGCCTGCCGCATCTGCTCGCGCTCGGCGGGAGTATGACGCGCGTCCGCCTCGGCGAGCTGCCGACGGGCCCGCTCGCGACCTTCGGCGGTCAGGGTGACGCCGCGCTCGTCGACGAGGTCACCACGGGTGTCACGCGAGTTCTCCACCATGGCTCGATGGTACGGCACAGTGTGGACGGCCTCGGGGGATCCCGGCTTCCTCCTGGGGGAGCTGGGCTGCTCGGCAGGGTAACCGAGCAGGGTCCCCTCGGAGGACGACGCGAAGATGGTTGCACCGCGCGGGCTAGGTGACCGAAACACTACGCTGCGCGACCCCTGGGGAACACCTACTGTCAGCAGGCCGACGTTTGACGGGCGACCACGGGGCGCTTAATTTGGCAGTTCACGGCTACGGGCGATAGTCGATGGCGGTCAAGCCACGGGTGAGGGCTGCCCGAAGAAGCCCTCACCCGCGCGGTCTTGACCGGTGACCTGGACGAGGTGGCTGTTCACGAGGAACTGCCACGCGGAGCCAACGATCGACTCAACGGCCGGTCCGGCTACCCAGCTTCACCCTGTTCCAGGTCTGGGTTCTCGCGGTAGTCGCTGGCCACGTCCAGGATCGCTGTCTGCGGCCGGTACGCCGGGTCCAGCCGTACCAGGTCCCACTCGTTGATCCAGGCCCGCACATACTGGCGCATCCGGGTGGCGCCGAGGCGCTCCAGGCCGGCCACGTCCGGCGGGTCCCACCCGAACGCTCGTGCGTGCATCTCCCGCAGGCGGGTGTACACCTGCTTGAGCTCTAGCTCGTCCGGCGGGGTGAGCAGGTGCATCTCGCGGTCGATGATCCGCATGCCCAGCTGCGCCGCCGTGGCCAGCTCCTCGGCCTCCGGCGTCCCCTTTGCCCGCAACCGCGACGGCACCTGGTCCCGGTCGTTGCGGCCGGTGATCACCGCAGCCTCGAAGTCGTCGGTCATCGCGAACACCGCCGCCACAGGAACCCCCGGCCCGCCGAGGTCGCCCCGCATCCACCGCGCCAGCTCCGCATACGACTTGGCGCGCTGCAGCAGCGAGTACCGCCCGATCAGCTCGACCTCGTCGAACAGGATGACCCAGCCGGCCGAGCCGGCAGCGGCCAGCAGCCGGGCGGCGAACCGCAGCCGTTGGCGGCCCAGCTCCGCCGCTGACACCGGCGACAGCACGGGCCGCTGTTCACCGATCTCACGCATCCGCCGCCGTAGCTCCGGCACCGCGATCGGGTCACCGGACCAGAACCGGACGATGGCATCGGCGTACGCCGCATCCTGCTCGCGCAGCTGCGCGAACAGCGCCAGCGTCGCCGGGAACCGCTCGTTGAGCCCGGACCCGGTCGAGGTGGCCCACCGCAGCAGCTCCACGTAGGCCCGCCCGTCGACGTCCAGCGCGGCGGCGGCCTCGACCAGTGCCGGCCGCGCCTGGTCCAACCGGCCCGCGGTCTCCACGGCTGCCCTAAACACCTTCACCGGGTCGTGCAGCGGCATCTCCTTGCTGACCACCACCCGGCTGACCGTGAACCCAGCCTCCAGGGCGAGCTGGGCCAGGTGCTCCAGCAGGTGGCTCTTGCCGGTGCCGAACCCACCGCCGAACAGCAGCCCGCCGGCCGTGCCGCCGGCCGCCGCCTGGCACAGGGCCTGGAACCGGTCCTCGATGGCGGGCTGCTCGCTGCCGAGCGCGGCCACGGCGGAACGGTTGGGCACGCCGGCCCGAAGCGCCTCGACCACCCGCCGGCAGGTGAGCACATCATCCATACGTGTCATGCCACCGCTCCTATCTGGGGCCCGACCCGGACCAGCGCGGCGTACGGGTTGGCCCGTCGCCGGTCCCGAACCTCGTCGGCGACACGCAGCTGCAACGCCGTATATGTGGGCAGCCCACGCTTGTCGTCGTGCACCAGCACAGCCGGCATCAGTGCCGCGACGAACAGCCCTTCCAGCTCGTCGGTCGCGTCGATGAGCTGGCGCAGCACCTCGTACACGTCGAGGATCGCCGCTTTCGAGTAGTAGTGCCCGTCGCGGAGCCCGACGGGCGGTCGCCGGGCGACCGCGAGCCGGTCCAGGTCCAGGCCCAGCACCAGCCCAGAACGCCCGGCGACGCGCACCCAGCGAGTGAGCGAGGCCAGCAGCGGCCAGGCGTTGTGCCGGGCGACCTTGCTGTGCAGGGAGACCCGGCGCAGGTCCGCCGCTGGCAGCCGGTCGCCGCACAGCCAGCCGATCACGGTCTCCCGCTCGGTGGCGCTGACGTCACCGCGCCCGAGACGCTCCTGGCACAGGCGCAGCATCGCGACGCGGAACTCGTGGCTGAGCGCGGCATCCCGCAGCACGGTCTGCTCAATGGCCCGGCGCACGGTGCGGTACAGCTCCGCGGCATCGATCTCGTGGTGGCGGGCCACCGCGGCCAGGTCGATGCCGTCATGCTCCGGGGGTACGGGAAACGCGGCGCGGTCGAGCGCGCGGCGCACCACGGCCTCGGCCAGGCCGACCCAGTCGACCTGCCGGGCGATGGCGGTGAAGACCTGGTCGATCAGGTGTACGCGGGTCGTGGCGGCGTCGACCGACACGCGGACGAAGTCACCACCGGCGTTGGCGAGCCCGCCAGCCAGCTCCGGCACCACGCTGTCATCAGCGACGGACAGCAGCTTCACGGTGCTACCGCCCAGGGCGATATAGCTGCCAAGGTACTCACGTTCGACGAAGTCCAGATACTCGGCCACGCCGAGGGCCTCTCCGGCCACTTAGGACGCCTCCTCCGGCATCGTGAACAACACTCCCCAGTACCGCTGCTGCTGGCCAGTGCGGGAGACGGTCACCAGCGTCCCGGTGCCCTTGGTGCCGGTGCTCGCCGACCACCGCAGCTCCCGCTTGCTCCGCCCGGTGCTGGTGACCCCGCTCTGGTCGAGCAGGTACAGGTCGCGGGCGAACTCCTGCTTCGAGTACGCGGTGCGTTGGCCGGGCAGCATGGTCAGCACGCCCCAGATGTCGACCAGGCGTACGACCGCGTCGGCTTTCTTGTCCTCGCTGGCGACCCACAGCTCGTACCCGGCACGCAGGCTGTCGAGGAACTGCTCCGCCTTGAACCGGGGGCCGCGTTCCTGTGCCCGCGCCAGCGCTGCGACCAGCACCGACGGGCGCAGGCGCCGCTCGCGTACCTTGTCGATCTCGACGGCGGCGTCGGTCGGCAGCAGGCGCAGCAGCGAGGGGTAGCACAGCAGCTGGTCGTCGTCCTCGACGATCGAGACTCCCTGGGCCTCCGCCTCGGCAAGCAGCTCCTTGACGTAGCCGCCAGAGGCCAGGTGCGCCTGCTCGTCAAAGTCGAGCTCGAGTGCACGGGTGGCGTCGGCAAGGCCACCGGTGGTCGACTGCGCGGACGAAAGGGCCTTGCGCAGGTCGCGGACCTGGCCGGTACGTGCCGCCATGCGTGCGCGCTTCATCTCGCGTACCACGGTGTTGGCCGCCCGCAGCGCGGCGTCGACCTGCCGCTCGGTCTCCGCAAGGGCTGCCTCGAAGGCGCCAGTCTCCCGACCGGCTACGGGATATCTCTCAGTCTCTGTTTGTGTCACCGTTAGTGAGCCTCGTTCCGCTTCAGGTCGTATTTTCGGCGGAAGATACAGTCGAGCCCGTGGCGGGCCAACGACACCGGTCTCCGGCCGAGTGGCGGTGGGTTCCGCCGGAGCTGCACACAATGATCGCCGGATACGATATCCCTGGTGGGATGATCTACGTCGGGCGGCACCTGCGATCGATAACCGGTGATGTCGAGCCCCGGTCGGCAGGGCCTACGGCATGGTCGGGCCGAAGAACTCCTCGAGGAGGAACTGGACCTTCGGCGCGATCGCGCGTCCCGGATAGACCGACTCGACGAGATCTAGCCCTTGAGCTGCGCTGGTGAACCCGCACAGCCGGTATAGCAGCACGATGTCGTCCACATCCTGTTCGCGAGCGGCGAGTAGCTTCATCGCCAGGAGGTACTCCGGCGACGCGACGTCGACCCGAAGCGAGTCGCTCTCGTAGACCTGCCGCGCCTGCGGATCGTCGCCCGGCAGGAAGCCCTTCACTCCGTCGTTGAGCCAGTCACCGGGCAAGTTGTGGCGCACCGCGACCACCGCAGCGGCCGCGTACACCTCTTCTTTGGGCTGGAACACCGCATCGATGTCACGGGTGGCCCGCCGGGCGTCGTACGCAAGCGCCATCGCGGCCCCGCCCACCAGAAAGATCTCCGCACGCGTGCCGCGGCGCGCCAACTCATCGGACAGCTCATCGAAGAGGTGCCGTATCTGCTCGCCGTCAAGCAGGTTCACACCCGGTCCAACGCCGACGCCGTAAGGAACACGCCTCGCTTCCGGAAGGCCAGCGGCGACTCGACCAAAGCCATTGCGTGCCACGACCGTACGCCCGAAACGAACCACCATGGCTTGGCCTGACGGCTCTCGTCAAAGGCCCACAACGGTGGAGCCCACCCGTCGTGACGGGCAAGATGCTCCGCCAAGCCCGCCAAGGCCGCATCGACACGAACGTCACCAGTCGTGGGCGGGGGATCATCGAAAAGCCGTGCGGCTACAGGCACCCCGTCGCTGCGTACGGCACGCCGGTAGTCGTCGAGGAGCTGCATCAAGCAGCGATACGCGCCGCTGAGCCCACCGTCGTCGGCAAGCTCAGCTGCCGCCCCCCGAGCGGCGTCGGCTGCGGTCCAGAGCACCACGCCGCCAGTCTACGGCCCAAGCCGCTGGCCGCCGGCTGGCGGAAGATACAGTCGAGCCCGTGGCGGGCCAACGACATCGGTCTCCGGCCGAGTGGCGGTGGGTTCCGCCGGAGCTGCACACAATGATCGCCGGACACAGTATCCCTGGTGGGATGATCTACGTTGGGCGGCACCTGCGATCGATGACCGGTGGTGTCGAGCCAGCGCTGATCAACCCGGAGCTCCAGGTCGCCGCAGCCGGTCCGCCGCCCACCGGCCGCCTGCCCGGGCCTGCGCCGGCGTACCACCTGATCTCACCGGCGGCCCGCGCGGCGTACCTGCGGTGGCTCGCCGGCGGGCGGCGGACCGACGTACCCGCCGACCTTGTCCTGCTGTTCTGCTACGGCCTGGAGCGCCGCGTCGTCGCTGACCTCGGGGACGATCCCGCGGCCGATCGGGACCTGAGCGCGATCATGGCCGAGGCGCGGCGGCTGCGGGCGCGGTACGGCGGCGCCGGCCTGGCCCTTCGTGAGGCGCTCGACCGCCTGCTCGACCTCCTGGCACTGCTCACCGCGCCGCCGGCGACCCGGGCTGGGCCGCCAGGGGCGGCCCGGGCTGAGCTGCCAGGGGAGAGCCGGGCTGGACTGGGCGGAGCTGGGCCGGACCGTGGCTCCGCGTCGGCACCCGAAACTTCGGCGACGGAGATGTCGGCGACGGAGGTCCGGATGGCGCTGGCCCGGTTGGCCGCGACCGGGACGCCCGTGCCGGCCGACTGGGCGCTCGCCTGGGTGCGGCACCACCCGGCGCTGACCCGGCGTGCCGCCCAGCAGCGCTGCCCGGCCGAGTTTGACCGGCTGTTCGCGCTGCGGTACAGCGCCCGCCATGGCGCCGGGCTCGTCCCATCCGACCATGGGTCGGGCATCCGGATCAGGTACCAACCGGCCAACCCTGGCCTGACCGCCATGCTGGTCTGCCGCGCGGACCTACCCGATGTGCTCGGTGAGCCGCGGTGCACCCGCGAGCTGGTCCGGCTGGTCGACGAGGTGGCGGCCGGGCTGGAACCGTACAGCCGGTGGCTGGCCAGGTTCCCGGACGGTCACGGCTCGCTCGCGGCGGTGGCCCTGCTCCCGGCCGAGCTGGTCGACCCGGACCAGGGCCGGCTCGGTGCCCTGCGGAAATGGGCGCAAAAGCACCTCGGTGACCGGGCCACCGCACTCATCGACGCGGCCGAGCTGCGGCAGCACTGGTCGGTGGCCACCCCCGGGCGGATGGCCCGCGACGAGGCCGTCGCCTTCATCGAGGTGCTCGCGCTGCTCGGCATCGGGATCGAGCCGGACGTACGTTTCGGCGCGCCCGCGCTGGCCGACGGCCCGGCCGTCCTGTTCCACCGCGAGGCGGGTGCGCCGGACCGGCCGGGGGCCCGGTTCACGACCGCGGCGCTCGTCGTGCGGTGTGCCGCCGCCGTGGCACTAGCCGCCCAGCCCGTCAATCCGCGGGGGCCCGCGGGTTCGCGGGGCTTCGTCGATCCGCGAGGAGCTGCCGTCGAGGCCGTCCTCGCCACAGTGCCCGACCTGGCGATGGCACTGCGGGTGCCCCCGGCCGAGCAGCCGCGCCTGGCGGCCCGCCTGCACTGGCTGCTGGCGGCCGGGGTGGACGCCGACCGGCTGCCACGGCAGGTGACGCCACTGGACCCGGCGGGGCGCCAGATCGCGGGCCGGTACCTGGTCCGCGTCGCCGCCGCGGCGGACCCGGCCACCACGCCGGCCACGATCGCCGCCCTGGCCCGGATGTACCAGATGCTGGGGCTGGACCGGGACCTGGTGTTCCGCCGGGTGCACGAGCAGAGTGTCGGCGGGCGACCGCGCTTGGCCGCACCGTCCGAAGGGGACGAGCCCGTCACGATCCGGCCGGCCGACCCCGCCACCGGCGGGTACGCGCTGCCGTGGACGGCCGCGGAGTCATCCGTTCCGCTCGACCAGACGATGGTCAGTCGCAAGATCGCCGAGACCGCGACGGTCGGCACCCTCCTCGCCGAGGTTTTCACAGGGGATGACCCAGGGGAGCACCTGGAGGATGACCCGGGGGACGGCCCGCCCGCGCCGCAGCCTCCCGGGGACGACGGCGATGGTCTCATCGTGGGCCTCGACCGCGCGCACAGTAAGCTGCTGCGGGCGCTCGCGGCGCGACCTTCGTGGACTCGCGACGAGTTCGCCGCGCTCGCCGACACGCACGGCGTCCTGCCTGACGGAGCGCTCGACCTGCTGAACGAGGCCGCGATCGAGACCGCGGGCGAGCCCGTCGTCGAGGGTGAGGCTACGCTGATCATCGACGTGGACATACTCCGGGAGCTGCTCAGATGACCTCCGACGGCACACCTGGGCAGGCCCAGCGCATCCGCCCGCGGGAACGGGACGCGATCGTCGCGTCGCTGCGCGCCGGGGTCGTGCCCCGGCTAGGCCAGCAGCACATCCAGGTCGGCCGGGCGGCCGAGGTAAAGGCTGTGCTGCACGACATCGACCGCATCGCCGAGGGCGGTGGCGCCTGCCGGTTCATCATCGGCGAGTACGGCTCCGGCAAGACCTTCTTCCTGCACCTGACCCGTTCGATCGCGCTGGAGCGGCGGCTGGTCACCGCGCACGCGGACCTGTCACCAGACCGGCGGCTGCACGCGGCCTCCGGTCAGGCCCGGTCGCTCTACGCCGAGCTGATGCGCAACCTCGCCACCAGGGCCCGGCCCGAGGGCGGCGCACTGGCCAGCGTCGTCGAGCGGTTCGTGACCGGAGCGATCAGCGAGGCCAACGCCGCCGGCGACCGCCCGGACGAGGCGATCGCCGCCCGGCTCGCGGCGCTGTCCGAGCTCGCCGGCGGGTACGACTTCGCCGCCGTGGTCGGAGCGTACTGGCGCGGCTACGACACCGGCGACGAGAGGCTGCGTACCGATGCCGTGCGCTGGCTGCGTGGAGAGTTCACCAGCAGGGTGGACGCGCGGGCCGCCCTTGGCGTACGGACGATCGTCGACGACGCGACGGTCTATGACCACCTCAAGCTGATGGCGCGCTTCGTCCGGCTCGCCGGCTTCGGCGGGCTGGTGGTCTGCGTCGACGAGATGGTCAACCTCTACAAGCTGACGGGTTCGGCTGCTCGTAACGCCAACTACGAGCAGGTGCTGCGCATCGTCAACGACACGTTGCAGGGCGGCGCGGCCCACCTGGGCTTCCTGTTCGGCGGTACGCCGGAGTTCCTGCTCGACACGCGGCGCGGCCTGTTCTCGTACCCGGCGCTGGCGTCGCGGCTGGCGGCCAACGCGTTCGCCTCGGCCGAGCTGGTCGACTACTCCGGACCCGTGCTGCGGCTGGCGAACCTGACCCCGGAGGACGTGTTCGTGCTGCTGACCAAGCTACGACACGTGTACGCCGGGGGAGAGGCGGCCCGGTACCTCGTGCCCGACGAGGCGCTGACCGCCTACATGGCGCACTGCGCCCGGCGCATCGGCGACGCGTACTTCCGCACGCCGCGGGAGACCGTCCGCGGCTTCCTCGACCTGCTGGCCCTCGTCGACCAGCACCCGGACGTAGGCTGGGCGGCGCTGCTCGGCACCGTCGAGGTCGCGCCTTCGCGCGACCCGGACCTTGGCCCGGACCTCGCCGCCGATGACGACGAGCTCACCTCGTTCCGGCTCTGAGCCGCCTGCGGCGGCTCCGTCCCAGGCGTACGAGCTGTACCACCCTTCCCTCCAGCGCTGGATCTACGAACGTGGCTGGGACCGGCTGCGCGACGTCCAGGAGCGCGCCGCCAGGCTCATCATCGGCGGTGACCGGGACGTGATCCTCGCGTCGGCCACCGCGAGCGGCAAGACCGAGGCGGCCCTGCTGCCGATCTGCACGGTGCTCGCCCACCACCAGGAGATTGGCGCCGCCGGCCTGCAGGCGCTCTTCGTCAGCCCGCTCAAGGCACTGATCAACGACCAGTACGACCGGATCGTCGAGCTCTGCGAGCCGCTGGACCTGCCGGTGCACCGCTGGCACGGTGACGCTCCGGCCAGCGGCAAGGCGCGGGTGCTGCGCGCACCGGCCGGCCTCCTGCTGATCACACCCGAGTCGCTGGAGGCGATGTTCGTCCGGCACGGCAACCGGGTCCAGCGGATCTTCGGTGGGCTGCGGTACCTGGTCGTCGACGAGCTGCACTCCTTCATCGGCAGCGAACGCGGTGCGCAGCTGCAGTCCCTGCTGCACCGGGTCGAGCGCAGCGCCGGCCGGCGCGTACCCCGGATCGCGCTGTCCGCGACGCTTGGTGACCTCACCGCGGCGGCCGGGTACCTGCGGCCGGGCGGCGGTGCGGACGTGGCGGTGGTCGCGTCGGCCGAGCCCGGCAGCGAGATCCGGCTCCAGGTCCGCGGCTACCTCGAACCAAAGTCCCCCGCACCGGCGAAGCCCGCCGCCCCGGCGAGCTCGCCCGCCGTGTCGGCGAAGGCCGCAGCCCGGGCGAACCCCGCCGCCTCGGCGGACGCAAAGTCCGGCGGCGGTGAGCCGGCCGACCGCGCCGCCATCGCCGATCACCTGTTCCGGATGCTCTGCGACTCCGACAACCTGGTCTTCGCCAACTCCCGCGCAGCCGTCGAGGTGTACGCCGACATGCTCAGCCAGCGGGCGGCGCTGGCCGGCGTACGTACGCAGTTCCTCGCCCACCACGGCAGCCTGTCCAAGGAGATCCGCGAACACGTTGAGGAGCGCCTCAAGGACCCGGCCACGCCGGTGACCGCCATCTGCACGTCAACGCTTGAGCTGGGCATCGACGTCGGGTCGGTGGACTCGGTGGCCCAGATCGGCGCGCCGCCGACAGTGGCCGGCCTGCGCCAGCGCCTCGGCCGGTCCGGGCGCCGGGCGGGCCGGCCGGCGGTCCTGCGCGTCTACGTCGCCGAGCGCGAGCTCGCCCCCGGAGTCAGCCCGGCCGATGCGCTGCGGTCCGAGCTGGTCCAGTGCATCGCCATGGTCGAGCTGCTCACCACCGGGTGGTACGAGCCGCCAGACATCGCCGGCCTGCACCTGTCAACGCTCATCCAGCAGGTCCTGTCCATCACCGCGCAGCACGGCGGTGCCACGGCCGGGCGGCTCTACACGATGCTCTGCGGCGAGGGCCCGTTCCAGCGGGTCGACCGGTCCATGTTCGCCCGCCTGCTGCGCGATATGGGCCACCACGACCTGATCCGCCAGCACGACGGCGGTCTGCTGCTGCCCGGGGGCGAGGGCGACCGGCTCATCAGCCACTACACCTTCTACGTGTCGTTTCGCACCTCGCAGGACTACCGGCTCGTCGCGGACGGCTACACGCTCGGCACGCTGCCCGTGGACCGGCCGATCCTGCCCGGGGCGCTGCTCATCTTCAGCGGCGCCCGGTGGCGTGTGCTGGCGGTGGACACCGCGACGCGGGTCATCGAGCTGACGGCCGCCGAGGCGGGCCGGCCGCCGGTCTTCCCCGGCACCGGCGGCGAGATCGCCGACGAGGTACGCCGAACCATGCGCCGGGTGTACCGATCGACCGACGTCCCGCCGTACCTCGACGCCACCGCCCGGACCCTGCTGGCCGAAGGGCGAGCCGCGTTCCACGCGGCCGGGCACGCCACCAACCGGGTCTTCGCCCGCGGGCCGGAGACCTTGCTGTTCCCCTGGCGCGGCGACCGGATCATGAACACGCTCGCCGTCGTCCTCAATGGATGCGGCCTGCAGGTGGGCCAGGATGGGCTCGCGATCACTGTGGCGAACCGCTCGCCCGCCGAGGTCGGTGACTTTATCCGCAGTCTGGCCGCGAGCGTTCCGCCCGACCCGTCGGCCCTTGCCCGCACGGTACGGGCCAAGGCGCGCGACAAGTACGACCGCTACCTCAGTGACGAGCTCCTCGACGCCGCATACGCCGCTCGTGCCCTGGACATACCGGCCGCATGGGCGACACTGGCCGAGCTGGCCTCCGCGGTGATGTAACCGCATCTCGTCTTCGACCGCGCAAGCCAGCAAGCTGTGCCGCTGGCGGTAGGCTCTCGGCATGGCCGGATCCCGCACTGTGCATGTCACCTACTCCGTGGAGCAGGATGAGGACGGGGTTTGGTGCGCCCGCCCTCGATCTTAACCGTTGACATCGATAGATACTTTCGGCGTACCCAGACCGAGCTGCCGGTGCAGCTGACGCCGGAGTCGATCGCCGCACTGTCCCGACGGCGCTGGTGGCCCGCGGTCGGCCGCGCCGGCCCGGTCACGGTTCTGCGCGTGGGCGGCCGCATCTTCCGGCTGCCATGCGTCGAGGCTCACGTTGCCCGGATCAGCCTTGACCAAGCCGAGCATCGACGGCGCTGCGTCGACTGTGGACACCCGCACCAGGCCGAGCAGCCGGAACAGCGCCGCGGCGCGCTGGCTGTCCGGGCTCGGGTCGTCCACAAGCGACCGTAGCTGAGCTGGAAACAGGACCGGACGGCCAAGTCACCGAGCGCAACCCGTCCAGGCGGCGCCGTTCGTCGCGCAGCTCCGCGGCGAGCGCCCCAGCCGGTCGGTCCGGCCGGGCGGCGAGTCGCGCTCCGCTCGGCATAGATCCTGGTCGGTCGGTCGGTCGGCCGTCCGGGCGCCGGCTGCGTACCGGGATGTGGGTGTGCTCCGGAAAGAACAACGACTCGAAGCCGCGTTCCTCCTGGCTTACCACGCTGAGCCGGTAGTCAGGTTGTTGTTACACGGTCTGTGCGTTGCTCAACCGGTCCCAGAGGCGATCGAGCCCATCGGCGAGCGGCATCTGCCGCAAATCACCAAGCAGCCCGGTGCAGACCAGCTGGCGGGCAAGGTCGACAAGCCAGGCTGCGTCGCGCTGAAAGCTGACTATGGCTCGGTGATCCGGGTTGCGTTCCATGATCGTCGCGAGCGGTAGCAGTCCGGCGAGGGTCTCAACTGGACCGCCGAGCGGGCCGATGCGGGTAGTCCACCGCAGTGCGACGTGGTCGTTGATCTCCGGAAGGCGATGCAGCCCGCCCCAGAGCGGATCAGCGGCGGCGAACCGCACGCTACCAACGTGTGAATGCGTCAACGCGGCGGTACACAGCAGACAGGGCTCGAGACTGGTGTACATGGTGTGATCGCTATAGTCGGCCGGTGGTAGCACGGCCAACGCGTTCACCTCGGCATGTGCCAACCTGGTTCCGGCTAACTGGCCGGCTGGCGCGACATGCCCAAGCTGACGAGTACGTCCCGAGCTGACAACCGTTCCGACACGGTCTACGACGACCGCACCGACCGGCATGTCGCCGGATTGGAAGGAAGCCCACGCGAGCAGGAGGCAGCGCCGCCATGGCTCGGGCAACGCCGACCAACACAGACCGGCATTCGACATATCGGCAGGATGTCACATCAGCTCGTCGTGAACCTGCCCGCGCGAGCGGACCTGGCCTGGACGCCGGCTCCGAGCGGCCGGCCGGGTCGAGATGACTCGTCGGACCGACGGTCCACATTGGCCGCCGGTCCGACGAGACCCGGCTTACACCGGCACGCTGGCCAGCAGCTTGAACGCGGTCACCGCATCACCAGCGAGCAGCGCCCGGTCGGCGTCCGCGATCGCGGCTGCCCAACCGGCGCGGGCCCGGCTGGCGACGACCGCGGCCTGCGCCCTGTCGCGGGCGATCGCGACGATCTCCTCCTGCAGCGCCGTCGGGTACGCCAGCGACGGACCGGACGCGGCGAGAGCCAACGCCCTGTCGTTGCGTGGTGTCGTGCGCAGGCCCCACCCGAACGGGAACAGCGGGTCGTAGCTGGCGTCGCCAACATTGATCGGCACCTGCGCCGCAGTGCGCGGCCAGGTCATCGAGAGCCGGCCGGTGAAGGGCCGCCTACCGAAGAGCACATCGGCCGCACCGGCTCCTTCGCTGCCCGGCAGCCACGACGCGACCAGCGCGTCGATCTTTCCGAGCTGGTCGGTCAGGACCTGGGGGCGCCCGGAGACGACGAGTACGACGCAGGTCTCGATCGCGTCGCACACCTTGTCGATCACCGCCTTGTCGCCGGGCTGGAGGCTCAGCGACTTCTCCTCCTGCTGGGCCGGCGTGCACCAGCCGCACTCGGGCCCGCCGACGTCGCCATACCCCTCGGCGTACGGCGTCTCGCCGACCACCACCACGCCGACGTCGGACCCGGCCATCGGCGCCGAGGCGTCCGCGCTGTAGGTGACCGCGGCGTGCGGGGCGACCTGGTGGATGCCTTCGAGGATCGTGGTGCCGGGGATGACGTCGCCGGAGATGCCCTGCCACGAGATCGTCCAGCCGCCGGCCTGGTTGCCGATGTTGTCCGCATTGCGGCCGGCCACGTACAGCTTGGCGTGCTTGCTCAGCGGCAGCGCGCTGCCGGCGTTCTTGAGCAGCACCTGCGACTGCGCCACCGCCTCCCGGGCCAGCGCCCGGTGCGCCGCGCTGCCGACCATGCCGATGTTGTCCAGCGACGCGTACGGGTGCTCGAACAGGCCGAGCTCGAACTTGGCGTGCAGGATGCGGCGTACCGCGTCGTCGATGCGGGCCATGCTCACGTTGCCGGCCGTGACCTCGGCGAGCAGCAGGGACTCGAACTGCCCCGCGCTGTACGGCTCCATGAACATGTCGGTGCCGGCGTTCACCCCGGTGCGCACCTTGTACGCGGTCAGCCCGCCGTTGGTCGGGTCGGACGGGTCCGGGATCTGGTGGATGCCCTCCCAGTCGGAGATCACGAACCCACCGAACCCGAGCTGGCCCTTGAGCACGCCGGTGATGAGCTCGCGGTGGGCGTGCATCTTGACCGGGTTGCCGACGCCGTCCTCGGTCCAGTCCACACTGGAGAACGACGGCATCACGCTGCGGACGTCGTGCCGCCCGATCGCGTCCACGTACGGCGCGAGGTCGATGCGCCAGAAGTCCGGGCGGCTGGTGACGACCACGCCCTGGTCGATCGTGTACCGCTGCTCCCACCAGGGCTTGCCGACGTTGGCCGCTGCTACCGCATAGTCGTACTCGGTGTCGCCGTCGCCGGCGTAGTGCTTGGCGGTCGCCAGCACCCGGTCGGCGTCGTCGAGCTTGCCCGGGTGACGGCCCTGCAGCCCGTTGATGATGGTCGACATCTGTATGACCAGCGCGGGGTCCTCGCTGAAGCTCTCGTAGGTGCGGCCCCAGCGCTCGTCACGCGCCACGCAGACGCACGGCCCGAAGCTCCACGGGATGCCGGTCGCGCGTACCTCCTCGGCGGTGGCGTGCCCGACCTTCTCGACGAGCGCCGGGTTGCGGGTCGCGCCGAGCCCGATGTTGTGGGGGAAGATCGTCGCGCCGTACACGTTGCCGTGACCGTGAACAGCGTCGATGCCGTAGATGAGCGGGATGCGCAGGCGCGTGCTCAGCGCCTGTGCCTGGAACGTGTTGACCATCTCCACCCACGCGGCCGGAGTGTTGGTCGCGGGCGTCGAGCCACCGCCGGACAGCACGGACCCGAGGCGCTGCTGGGCGATGAGCGCCGGGTTGTCGGCGACCGCGCCCCGCTCGGCCTGCGTCATCTGGCCGATCTTCTCCTCGGTCGTCATGCGCCCGAGCAGGTCCGCGACGCGCTGGTCGATCGGCAGCTTCGGGTCGAGGTACGGCACGTACGCGGCGGCGCCCGCCGGCACGGTGGCCGTCTGTGGCGGAGGTGTGGCGGTCGCCGGCGCGGGGAGCAGGACGAGCGCCAGCCCCAGGGCCAGGGCGCTGAGCCCGGCGCGTCGACCCAGCGTGGATGTTCGCATGTCGTTCAACGGGCCTCCTCGGGTCGGTCACGGACAGCGCGGGCCAGACCCAGCCGAGCATCGGCGACAGCCCGCGAACCATCTGCAGAGAATCGACAGGGGGCTATTGCTACCTCGACTGCAAGCGAAACATTGTTGGCCGCATATATCTAGTGCCTCGGCCACGTCTCGGTGCTTCCATACAAATTAATGCCGATTTGTGTACATGATCTTTAAAGTTGTGGTATGGCCTTAAGGTGGTACCAGCCCGGCGGAGACGTCCACGCCGCCCCTACCCGGGTGGCGACGGGCTGGGCGGGTGGTCCGCCCGCTCTACGGGCGGCTGCTCATCGTCGTCGAGCTTCCCGACGACCAGTGCATGTGCGCCGTCGTACTCGGGCCGGCCCGTAGGCTGTGCGACTTAGCAGTGCGGTAGGACGCCCTTGCCGCGTCGGCGGTCGACGTGGTGTCACATGGTCGCCGTCTTTACCGTACTTGATGGATATTCTACTATATAGAAGACCGTCGTTCGACGGTTGTGCGCCCGGGCGCAGCCCCCGCTACCGAGGAAGGAAGCGACGATGAGAGCAGCTCGCCTCGCGGCAGTTCTGGCTGCCCTGCTGGCGGTGGTGGCTATCCCGGGCACCGCCCACGCCGATGTCACCCAGCAGTTCCAGGCCGACTCCGGTGACAGCTGCCGGTACGGCGTCACCAGCGGCACCCTCACCTGGCGCTCCGGCTCCACGCTGCCAGTAGCCGTATTCCGCGTCGACGTCGCCGGCAAGCTCACCGACCGGCCGCTGCCCAGCGACCCCAGCACCGTCTGCCGCGACGATGGCTTCTACAGCCGCGCCACGTTCGTCGCCTACTCCGGCACCATCGAGGTCGACCGGGAGGCTCGCGTGGCCAACAACAGCGCGGTGTCCTTCACGTTCACCCTGGGTGCCAACTCCACCACCCGGGGTATCACCCATGTGGTGATCCAGGTCTGCCGTAGCCCGGTCAGCACCCTCCCGCCCAGCTACTGCGGCGCGGCCGTGAGGTACACGGCACCGTCTGCCGCCTGACCTGCACCGCCACAGCGCCAGTCGGTGGCCGCCCAGCAATGACCGGGCGGCCACCGGCCTGAACGAGCGCAGGCGACTGCCCGCTCCGAGAGGACCAACCGCATGATGATCCGCCGGCAGCTCGGTCGGGCGTTGGTGCTCGGCTTTGTGCTGACAACCGCCGCCACCACGACCGGAACGCCCACCGCCGCCACCCCGCCGCGCCCATACGCCCCGGACCTGGGGGTGAACGTAACAGTCTTCGATCCCAGCATGCCGGTCAGCCAGATCCAGGCGACCCTCGACGCGACCCACGCCGCGCAGGTCAACAACGAGATGGGCACCGGGCGCTACGCCTACCTCTTCAAGCCGGGCACGTACGGCACCGCGGGGAACCCGCTACAGATCAAGGTCGGCTACTACACCGAGCTTGCCGGCCTGGGCGCCGCTCCCACCGACGTCGTCATCAACGGCAAGGTCGAGGTCTACAACCGCTGCCTTGAAGGCGGCGGCACGAGCAACTGCCTCGCGCTGGTCAACTTCTGGCGCACCCTGTCCAACCTGTCGATCCGCATCAACACGGCCGGTCAGGATGGCTGCCGGGCATCGTCGAACTTCTGGGCCGTCTCCCAGGCGGTGTCACTGCGCCGCCTCGACATCAGCGGCGCCAACCTGTCGCTGATGGACTACTGCACCGCCGGCCCGCATTGGGCCAGCGGCGGCTTCATCGCCGACTCGAGGCTGCCGTTCACCATCAACGGGTCACAGCAACAGTGGCTGATCCGCAACAGCCAGGTCAGCGGCTGGTCCAACGGCGTGTGGAACCAGGTCTTCACGGGCGTCGTCGGCGCGCCGGATGACACCACGTTCCCGAGCCCGCCGTATACGACGCTGGACACCACCCCGGTCAGCCGCGAGAAGCCGTACCTGTTCGTCGACGCGTCGGGCGGGTACCACGTCCGCGTGCCCGCCGCGCAGCGGAACACCCGCGGGGTCTCCTGGGCTGCCGGCCTGACACCGGGCCGCACGCTGCCGGTCGCCGACTTCTTCGTCGCGACGCCGTCGGACCCGGTGCAGGTCATCAACGACCAGCTCGCGCGCGGCAGGCACCTGCTGCTGACCCCAGGCGTGTACGACATCGCCCGTAGCATCGAGGTCAGGCGCCCCGACACGGTGGTCCTCGGCCTCGGGCACGCGACGCTCACCGCCGTCGACGGCTCGACGCCGCTCGATGTCGCCGACGTCCCCGGCGTCGTCATCGCCGGCGTCATGATCGATGCTGGCCTTCACGAGTCGCCGGTCCTGCTGCGGGTGGGCAAGCGGCACGTTCACCGGCCGAGCTCGCCGGACAACCCGACGACACTGTCCGATGTGTACTTCCGGGTCGGTGGCCCGCACATCGGCAGGGCCGACATCGCGCTCGAGGTCAACAGCGACGACGTGCTGATCGACCACACCTGGGTATGGCGTGCCGACCACGGCGTCGAGGGCCTCACCGACACCGAACGCTGGAACACCAACATCGGCCGCACCGGCGTCGTCGTCAACGGTGACCGCGTGACGGCGAACGGCCTGTTCGTCGAGCACTTCCAGCAGTACAACACCGTCTGGAACGGCGAGGGTGGCACGACGGTCCTGTACCAGAACGAGCTGCCGTACGACCCGCCGACCCAGGCTGACTGGATGAACGGCAGCGTCGAGGGCTGGGCCGGCTACCGGGTCGGCGACCAGGTGCGGACCCACACCCTCTACGGCGGCGGCGTCTACGTCTTCAGCCGGAACAACCCCGCGATCCACACCGAGAACGGCTTCGAGGTCCCCGAGACCCCCAGCGTCAGGCTGCACCACATCATGACGGTCAACCTCAGCGCGGGAACGATCGACCACGTCGTCAACGGCGTGGGTGGCCCGGCTGACACGACCAGGATCGGTGTGCCGGTCTACATCGTGGACTATCCCACCCCGTAGGAATGGTGGGCCGGAGCCCGGTCGCAGCCGGCGTCGGCGTAGTAGGCGAACTCGCAAAGCTGGGCGAGGGTGTAGCGGCCGCGGGTGATCGCGGCATCGATGTCGAGAAAGTCACAGGCGGCGGCGCGGTTGTACAGCGCGTCCATACGGCCCACCCACTCGTAGCCCGATCCGGGCCAACCGGCGGTGGATCGCCGACGTGCCGCTAGCCACTACGCCGCAGACCGGCGCCCGGCGACGAGCTGAGGGAACCGGGCCTCCCACAGTTGACGTACCTGCGGAGGCAGCACCATTTCCGGCCAGAGGCGAACCAGGGTAGGCCCGTCAAGCCACCGAGCCAGATCCTCAGGGCTCGTCGCTTCGCGCAGCACCGTCTCATACATGCTGGCCAGCCGGCGCGCGTTGGCCAGGTCGTAACGCGCCCGACTGGACCAGCCCAGCCGCCGGTCCAGGACCACCGTCCCGCCCGTCGGACCATGAAGATCGGCGAGGGAGTCCACGACGGCATACGGACGCTGGTCAGCGTACCGCGACCCGGGCGGTGCACCGCCAGCCGTTGTACCGCTCATGTCCGACCCTGCCCCTCCGTCTCGGCAACCAGCCATTCCCGTTGCAACCGTAAACCACGAACATCGTCATCGCCGCAGCCGACGCGCTTCCGACGGCGGTGGACCCGTTGGTGCTCCGATGGTGCTTGGACGGCGGCGACCCGACCGGACTATCCAGCACCGTTCTGGTACGCCCGCTCGATCGGAGCAGCCCTCGCCCAGCCAACCGACGAGTCCACGTCCCCGACCTGCTGGTACGTACCCGCCCTCCGGGCCGGCCTGGTGGATGGCTACACGACCCTGTCCTGGAAAAGCACTACGTACCCATCCCCTCCCAACGCGCCCGCTCCGTACTCACCTTCTTCGCCCAAGACAGCGACACCCACAACCTCGTCCAATGGTTTAGTCGATCGCGCCGGGGTCGATCGGTTGGACCTCAGTCGCCTGGTAGCGGGCGGGTTGCACAGACAGGACAACCCGCCCGTCTGGATACACGGCGCTGGGCAAGGCGGCGGCGACCGCTTGGGCTATGCGCCAGTCGATGCCCTCACCGATCAGCCGGCTGACCGGCATCGTGGTGGACAGGTCGAGGGGTTCGATATCCACCGGTAATGCGCCGACGTGGTCGGCGATGCCGGGTCGCTGCGCTTCGGCGGCACACAGGCATAGGGCCGGGACCGCGAGTACGGCGCGGCCGGCGGCGGCATCGACAATGAATCCGGACAGCGCCGGATAGCCGTGGCCCAGCGCCAGTAGGGCACTGTCGTCGAGCAGGCAGGCGATCACGCGGCGGCGGTTCGGCTGGCTATCATCTCGCGGAGGCGAGCGGATGCGGCGAGCTCGACTGGTCCGACCTCGACGCCGAAGCGCTCGACTAGCACCGCTCGCGCCCGCCGTTCCCGCTCGGCGAGCTCGGCGGCGGTTGGCGCCGCCGCCGCAAGATCCTCGACGAGGTCCTTCAACGTCGTGTGTCGCTCGGCCGCCAGCCGGGCCAGGCGTTCCCGGGTCTGTTTGGAGACCTTGATACTGGTGTCATCCTCAGCCACCCTGCCACTCTACCAATAGTAGAGCGCGCTTAGCCAGCTTCACCGCGATGGCCCAGCCGGCAGCATATACGCCCGCCACGACCCTGCATATATACAAGCTTCAACCTCACGCTTCAACCCCACGCCACACGATCAACTTAGGCCGCGGCCAGGAGCGAGCCGACGCGGCCGGAAGACGCCTGGCGCACGCTGGTCCTGCTGGACCTTGACGGCGCGCATGCCAGGCTCATCGACGTGGACGGCCGAGAGCAATTGTCAATACCTGTGGATGGGGTTTCGTTGTAGCGGTTGGTTCGGAGTCGCTCGGCGCGGGAACGATCGACCACGTCGTCAACGGCGTGGATGGCCCGGCCGACACGACCAGGATCGGTGTGCCGGTATACATCGTGGACTACCCCGCCCCATAGGAGCGGTGAGGCGGAGCTTCCGGGCCCACCCGCGAACGGCGGGCCCGGATCAGCTCCGCGTACCGGTAGCCACTCGCCTTGACCGTACGGCGTTGGGTGGCGTAGTCGACGTGGACGAGACCGAACCGCTTTTCGTACCCGTACGCCCACTCGAAGTTGTCCAGCAGTGACCAGGCGAAGTACCCGGCCACCGGCACACCGCGCGCCGTCGCGGCGAGACACGCCTCGATGTGCTGCTCGAGGTAGCCGGTGCGCTCCTTGTCCTCGATCTCGCCGGTCGGCGTGACCTCGTCCGGCCACGCGGCTCCGCTCTCGGTCACGAAGATCCGGCCGGGGCCGTACTCGTCGTTGACCCGTACCAGGACCTGGGTCAGGCCGGCCGGGTACACCTCCCAGCCCATCCCGGTCTGCATGGATCCGGCGACCGGGACCTGGCGGGCGTACGGCGGCGGGCCGCCCGGATCGGCGACCACGACCTGGCGGAAGTAGTAGTTGACGCCAAGAAAGTCGGTCGGCGTGGCGATATGCGCGAGATCCGCGCCGCGAACCGGCGGTTCCATCCCATACGTCTCCACCATGTCGACCGGGTAGCCACGGCCGAACACCGGATCCAGCCACCACCGGTTGACATGGCCGTCGGCGCGCACCGCGGCCGAGCGGTCCGCAGCCCCGTCGGTCGCCGGCTCGCACGGGCTGAGATTGCACACGATGCCCACCGCCGCCGGCCGGGCCGCCGCGGCACGGATCGCCTGAGTGGCCAGGCCATGCCCGAGCAGGAGGTGGTGCGAGGCCTGTACGGCCCGCGCCAGGTCCCGCTCCCCCGGCGCCATCCGACCCTCAAGGTGCCCGATCCACGCAACGCAGAGCGGCTCGTTGATGGTGCTCCAGTCGCCGACGCGGTCACCGAGCGCGCCAGCAACGACCGAGGCATAGTCAGCGAACATCCCGGCGGTGCGCCGCTGCGGCCACCCCCCACGATCCTGCACCGCCTGCGGCAAATCCCAGTGGTAGAGCGTGACAAACGGCCGGATGCCAGCCTCCAGCAACGCGTCGACCAGCCGATCGTAGAAGGACAGCCCCGCGAGGTTGGGCCGGCCGCCCCCGTCGGGCAGGATACGCGGCCACGCCACCGAGAAACGGTACGCATCGACGCCAAGGCGGCGCAGCAGAGCGACGTCCTCCGGCCAGCGCCGGTAGTGGTCGCACGCCACATCGCCCGTGTCGCCGTTGTCGACCGCGCCGGGCACCCGGCAGAACGTGTCCCAGATGGACAGTCCGCGACCATCGGCCTGCGTGGCTCCCTCGATCTGGTAGGCCGACGTCGCGACCCCCCAGATGAAGTCGCGGCTCACTTGACCGCACCCGCGGTCAGCCCGGCGATGAAGTACCGCTGCATGAGGAGGAAGCCCGCAACCACGGGCACACTGACCACAAGAGACGCCGCCATGACCTGGTTCCAGTAGACGTTGTACTGCGTCGCGTAGCCCTGCAGGCCGACGGCGAGCGTGCGGGACCTCTCGTCGGTCAGCACCGAGGCGAAGAGCACCTCGCCCCAGGCGGTCATGAAGGCGTACACGGTGACCGCCACGACCCCGGGCACGGCCGCGGGCATGATCACCTGGAACAGGATGCGCAGCGGCCCGGCGCCGTCGACCTGCGCGGCCTCGTCGAGCCCGCGCGGGATCGAGTCGAAGTACCCGACGAGCATCCAGATGGAGAACGGCAGCGAGAACGTCAGGTACGTCAGGATCAGGCCGGTACGGCTGGCGTACAGCTGGATGCCGGTGGCCCTGCCGAGGTTGACGTAGATGAGGAACAGCGGCAGAAGGAACAGGATGCCGGGGAACATCTGCGTGGACAGCACGGTCATCGAGAACAGCGAGCGCCCGCGGAAGCGGTACCGGCTGATCGCGAACGCGGCGAAGACCGCCACCCCGACCGAGATCACCGCCGCCAGGCTCGCCACGACGAGACTGTTCACCAGGTACCGGCCGAGCGGGACCGTGTGCCACATGTCGACGAACGCCCGCAGCGTTGGCCGGCTCGGCAGCCAGGTGAACGCGCCCTGGACGTCCTGCAACGGCTTGATCGCCGAGCTGAGCATCGCGTACAGCGGCGTGACCGCGAAGAGGGCCAGCAGGCTCAGCACCACGCGCTGCGTGTAGCGCTCAGCTCGGGTCTCACGCATGCGCCCTCCTGGAGCTCGTCACGAGCAGGTAGGCCACGGAGACCACGAGCAGGAACAGCAACAGCGTCACCGACATCGCCGAACCCGTGCCAAAGTCCCACGTGATGAACGAGCTGGTGTAGATGTGGATGGAGATGATGTCCGCCTCGGGTGGTGCGGACTTTCCAAAGAGGACGTACGGCGTGTTGAAGTCGTTGAACGTCCACAGGAACAGCACGAGCACGAGCACCTGGTTCACCGGCCGGAGCATCGGCAGCGAGACGAACTGCAGCCGGCGCCAGAAGCCCGCACCGTCGATGTACGCCGCCTCGTACATCTCGCTCGGAACGGTCTGCAGGCCGGCCATCAGGCAGAGGAACGCGAACGGCCATGACCGCCACACCGAGACCACCAGCAGCGCGACGAAGCTGTTGCTGCCGATGAGCCAGAACGGCCGCTCGTCGACCAGGCCGATCTGGTCGAGCACGTGGTTCACCAGCCCGGTGTCCCGCTGGAACATGAACGTCCAGGTGACCACCGCCGCGTAGACCGGCAGCGCGTACGGCGTCAGGAACAGCGCGCGCAGCACCGCCCGGCCGCGGAACGGCCGCTGGATGCAGACGGCAGCCGCCAGGCCCAGCGCCCAGGACAGCGCGACGGACAGCGTCGTGTACGCGACCGTGACCCAGAACGAGTGCAACAGCTCCTGCCCGGTCGCGGTGCTGAGGTCCAGGGTGACGCGGTAGTTCTCCAAGCCCACGAAGGGCGCGGTGGACCAGTCCCGGATGTGGAACTGGGTCAGCTCGAGCAGGCTCATCCACGCCCCGACGGCCATCGGCACGACGTGGATGCCGAGCTCGAGCACGATCGCCGGTGCCAGCAGCAGGTACGGCAACCGGCTGCGCCGGGGACGGCGTCCGGGCCCGCCGCCGGCCCGTCTCGAGGGAGACGGCGCGGCGGCGGGCCTCGGCGCGGTCGTGGTGGCGACGTCGGGCAAGGCTACCGACGCACCTGCCGCTGCGCCTGGCTCAGCTTCGACCTCACCAGGTCCTCGGTCACCGGCTTGCCGCCGGCGGCGTCGGCGAAGAGCTCCTTCATCGCCGTACCGACCAGCGTCTCGAACTGGCTCTCCTCCGGCACCTGTGGCAACGGCGCGGCCGTTGCGCCGAGCACCTCCTGCAGCACCTTCTGCTCGGGTGCGGCGAACGCGGCGTCACCGGCGACGGACCGCACCGACGGCAGCGAGCCGTACGTCCGGTTGAGGATCACCTGCTCCTCGTCGCTGGTCATGAACTTGACGAACCGCAGCGCGGCATCGCGGTTCTTGGTGTGCTTGAACACGGCGATGTTGATGCCGGCCACCATGCTGTTGACCCGCTTACCACCGGCGGGTGGCGCCGAAAGGAACGGCACAGGGGCCACGCCGTACTCGTCCGGGCTCATGTTCTGCGACTTCAGGTTGTTGCCCACCGCCTGCCAGAGCAGCATCCCCGCCTTGCGGTTGGCGAAGTCGGAGACGGCCTGGTTCTGGGCGTACTCCGCATTGCTGGGGTTGACTATCTTGTCGACGGCCATCAGGTCGATGTACCGCTTGATGGCGGCCACGTTCTGCGGGGTGTCGAACGTCGGCGCACCGCTCGCGTCGAACCACTCGCCGCCGTACTGCTGGCTGAAGGTGAAGGCGTGGTGCGCGTTCTCGGAGACGTTGGCGCCCTCCACGGCCAGGCCCCACTGGTTGGCCTTGGTCAGCTTCCGGCCGGCCTCGACGAGCTGCTCCCATGTGGTCGGCGGGCTCGCGATACCGGCGTCGGCGAACATCTTCTTGTTGTAGTACAGGGCGTAGGAGAGGCTGTAGAGCGGGACGGCCGCCGGTGGCTTGCCGGCCGCACCGGCCGCGGCGAGCGCCGCTGCCACGAACCGGTCCTTGCCACCCACCGCGGTCAGCGTGGCGTCGTCGAACGGGACGAGCGCGCCGGTGGCCTGTAGCGAAGCCGACCAGGTGTTGCCGATGTTCACCACGTCCGGCCCGGTGCCCGAGGTGGCCGCGGCGAGCAGCCGGTTGAGCAGGTCCGACCACGGGACGACCTCAAGGTTCACCTTGATGCCGGTCTGCCGCTCGAACTTGTCCAGCTCCGGCTGGAGCGTCTGCTTGTCAGCGTCGAGGCTGGCGCCCTGGTTGCTCGCCCAGTAGGTGATGGTCTTCGGGGCATCGGCGGGCTCGTCGGAGTCACCGCACGCGGCGAGCGCCGAGGCCAGCAGGCCGGCCACGGCGAATACGCATAGTCGTTTGAGCAATGGGTTGCCCTCCGGGGTGTAGGGCCGAGCCAGCTGGCGGACGCGGACGGGTCCGGCACTGCGTCCTCGTACGCGGTGGTACGGCTTGTGGTGGACTGGGGCTGGTTTCCTCGTGGCAGGTACTCCTTAGA
The DNA here is from genome assembly GCA_035650075.1 of Micromonosporaceae bacterium. Taxonomy (GTDB): domain Bacteria; phylum Actinomycetota; class Actinomycetes; order Mycobacteriales; family Micromonosporaceae; genus DASSUC01. Next base: position 31,939 of record DASRII010000346.1, read on the forward strand.
TTACGACTTAATTCACGCTATTATTAAAGCCCCGGCGGCCAGGCCGCGTCAACCATTGAGCTATATCGTTGTGTTCCCGGAGTGGGTGGGGCTAGGGTGCAACTGGAACGCGCAACGAACCGGACCTTGCGCCGGCGCAACCGATCCGTGTTGCTGGCCAAGGTCTTTCTCGACGGCCCGCTGGCCCGGCAGGACCTCGCCACGAGCACCGGCCTCAGCCAGGCGGCGGTCAGCAACGTCGTCGGCGACCTGATCGAGGACGGGCTGGTCACGGAGGCCGGTACGGTCGAGTCCGACGGCGGTCGGCCGCGGACCATGCTCCAGGTGGCCCCCCGCTTCGCGCTCGTGGTGGGAGTGGACGTCGGCGAGACCCGGGTCCGGGTGGAGCTGTTCGACCTGGCGATGACCCCACTAGCCACGGTGGACTACCCGATCAACCCGGGGCAGCCCGACCCGGAGACCGTCGTGGCGCACATCTTCGCCGGCCTGTCGTACGTCACCGGCGCAGCCGCGGTCTCCACGGCCGACATCCTCGGGGTCGGCATCGGCGTCTCCGGCGTCGTCGAGCAGGGTCGGCAGGCGGTCGTGCACGCGCAGACGCTCGGCTGGGAGGGCGTCGAGCTCGAACGCATGCTGCGGGCAGGTACCGACCTGCCGCTGCACCTCGACAACGGCGCCAAGACCCTGGGCCAGGCCGAGATGTGGTTCGGCGCCGGCCGGGGTGCCCGGCATGCGGTGTTCGCGCTCATCGGTTCGGGCGTGGGGGCGGCGGTCGTCACCGGTGGGGTCACCTACCGCGGTGCGTCGAGCAGCGCCGGCGAGTGGGGGCACACGACGCTGTGCTACGACGGCCGCCCGTGCCGGTGCGGCGCGCGCGGCTGCCTGGAGGCGTACGTCGGGGCCGGCGCCATCATCGACCGCTACCGCGACGCGAGGCGGGGTCGGGCGGTCCCCGGCGCCGACGAGGAGTCACAGATCACCACACTGCTCGCCCAGGCGGGCAGCTCGGCGGCTGCCCGGCGGGTTCTCGACGAGACCGCCAGCTACCTCGGCGCAGGCGTCGCCAACCTCATCAACCTGTTCAACCCTGAGCGGGTCGTGCTAGGCGGCTGGGCCGGTGTCGCGCTCGGTGCGCACCTGCTGCCGGCGATCCGGCGGGCGGCGGCGGCACACGCCCTTCGGCAACCGTTCGCGCAGGCGTCTATCGAGCTGTGCCGGCTCGGTGTGGACGCGGTGGCGCTGGGCGCTGCGACCCTGCCGATCGCCCGGCTGCTCACCGCGGGCGGGATCCGCGAACCATCGAAAATACATTGATGTGCGTCTTGACGTCGAGACCCGGTGGAGCGAGACTCGCGAGATAGCACCATAACGCCGACGTGGTCCGGCATGACACTTGACGTCGACGGCACGCCCTGCTCCGCGAGGCGCCACGCCCTGCCTGGGCCCGGTGCCGCGCATCGTCTCGTCGACAGGCATAACCATGAATCCTCGTACCCTTTCCACGCGTTCCCGGCTGCTGCTCGGCATCGCACTCGCCGGTGTGCTCGCCGTGCTGCCACTCGTCCCTCGACTCCAGGCGGCCAGCGCCGCCCCCACGCTGCTGTCCCAGGGCAAGCCGGCGACCGCCTCGTCCATTGAGAACAGTGGCACCCCGGCATCCGCCGCTGTGGATGGCAACACCGGCACCCGGTGGGCCAGCGCGTTCAGCGACCCGCAATGGCTGCAGGTCGACCTCGGCAGCACCGCCAACCTCAGCCAAGTTGTACTGCGCTGGGAGGCCGCGTACGGGCGGGCCTTCCAGATCCAGGTCTCCGCCAACGCCGTCGACTGGCAGAGCATCCACTCCACGACGAACGGCACGGGCGGTGTCCAGACCATCAACGTCAGCGGCACCGGACGGTACGTGCGGATGTTCGGCACCCAGCGGGCCACCCAGTACGGCTACTCGCTGTGGGAGCTCCAGGTCTACGGGGAGCTCGCCGGCGCCGGCTGCGGCACCGCAAACACAGCCCTCGGCCGCCCCGCCACCGCATCGTCTGCTGAGGGCGCCGGTACGCCGGCATCCGCCGCGTTCGACGGCAACGCCGGGACCCGCTGGTCCAGCGCGTTCAGCGACCCGCAGTGGGTGCAGGTCGACCTCGGCAGCACCCAGAACGTCTGCCGGGTGGTGCTGCGCTGGGAGGCCGCGTACGGCCGGGCGTTCCAGGTCCAGACCTCGGCCACCGGCACCAGTGGGTTCACCACGATCTTCTCCACCACCACCGGTACGGGCGGCGTGCAGACCCTCGACGTGTCCGGCAGCGGCCGGTACGTGCGGATGTACGCCACCCAGCGGGCCACCCAGTACGGGTACTCGCTGTGGGAGCTCGAGGTCTACGTGAGCGGGACCCAGCCCTCACCGTCACCGACGCCGACCGGTACGCCGGTCGAGCCGACCGACCCGTTCAACCCGAACTTCGGACCCAACACGTTCGTCTTCGACCCGTCCACCCCGACCTCGACCATCCAAAGTCGACTGAACACCATCTTCAGCCAGCAGGAGACGAACCAGTTCGGCACCAACCGGTTCGCCGTGCTGTTCAAGCCGGGCACCTACACCGCCGACGCGAACCTGGGCTTCTACACCCACATCATGGGTCTGGGCTTCTCGCCCGACGATGTCAACCTGAACGGCCACGTCCGGGTGGAGGCGTTCTGGATGGGCGGCAACGCCACCCAGAACTTCTGGCGTGGCGCCGAGAACCTGTCGGTCACGCTGCCACCCGGCGTGGTGGTCGAGCGGTGGGCCGTCTCGCAGGCGGTGCCCTACCGGCGGATGCACCTGCGCGGCACGGGCAACCAGATCCAGCTGTGGAACGGCGGCGACGGCTGGTCCAGCGGCGGCCTGATTGCCGACACCAAGATCGACGGCGCGGTGGTCTCCGGCTCGCAGCAGCAATGGTTCTCCCGCAACAGCCAGTTCGGCAGCTGGTCCGGCTCGGTGTGGAACATGGTGTTCACCGGCGTTGTCGGCGCACCGCCGCCGAACTTCCCGAACCCCTCGCACACCGTGGTCAACCAGCCCCCGGTGGTCCGCGAGAAGCCGTTCATGTACGTCGCCGGCAACGGCGAGTACCGGGTCTTCGTACCCGGTATGCGCACCAACTCGGCGGGCACCAGCTGGTTCAACCGGACACCTGAAGGTTCCTCCATGTCGCTCAGCCAGTTCTTCGTGGCCCGCCCGGGGACGACGGCGGCCACGATGAACGCCGCACTGGCCCAGGGCAAGAACCTGCTCGTCACGCCCGGTGTCTACCACCTGGACCGGACCATCCAGGTGACCCGGCCGGACACCGTGGTGCTCGGCTTCGGCCTGGCCACGCTGGTCCCGGACAACGGTGTCACCGCGATGACCGTCGCGGACGTGGCCGGGGTCAAGGTGGCCGGTGTGCTGTTCGACGCCGGGACGACGAGCTCTCCGGTGCTCATGGAGGTCGGCCCGGCCGGGTCCAGCGCCAACAACTCCGCCAACCCGATCTCGCTGCACGACGTGTACTTCCGCATCGGTGGTCCGGGGGTGGGCAAGGCGACCACGAGCCTCGTCGTCAACAGCCACCACGTCATCGG
>DASRII010000347.1:0-4118 GCA_035650075.1 Micromonosporaceae bacterium
GACTCCTACCGCACCCGCCAACGCCGCGAACTCCTCGCCAAAGACAACCGAACCAGCAGGGCCTAACCCGCAGGGGGTCAACTTTCGCCGTACTCCCAGGGGTTATTTTTCAAGATCCGTTGACACCCAGCTGCGGGCGAGCGTTTCGAAGCTGCGTCGGGCGGCATTTACCTGGTCCGCCGTGGCGCCTTCCACTACGATGATCATGGTCCAGCGGTCCCCTCGTGAGGCTGGTTCAGCAGCTCGTTGATGTGGCCTGCCAGCTGTTCGTGGCCGATCTTGGTCGCGGCGGTCAGGGCCGCGGTGAGTACCTGGTGGGCTTGTTCGGTTTCTCCGGCGGCCAGCATGAGCTGTCCCAGGGTGAAGCCGACGATCGCGACGCCGTCGGCTCGTTGGAGTTGGTAGAGCAGCTGGAACGACTTCATCAGCCGGGGCGCGGCTGACTGGTCGTCCTGGCGTGCCAGGTCGATCTGGGCCAGTCCCCAGGTGGCGGCGGCGATGCCGTCGAGGTCGCCGAGGCGTTCGTAGACCGGCAGCTGCACCTCGCGGCGGATGCGTAGGGTCTCGTCGTAGTCGCCGCGCCGGAAGTGGATGTCGGCGATCTGGCCCCAGCAGATGGCGGTCTCGCGGGTGTCGCCGAGGCGTTCGTAGACCGGCAGCTCGATCTCGCGGCGGATGCGTAGGGTCTCGTCGTAGTCGCCGCGCCGGAAGTGGATGTCGGCGAGGTATCCGGTGACGACGGCGGCTTCGCGTTCGGAGCCGGCGGTGGTGAACAGCTGGTGGGCTTGCTGCAGCAGCTCGGCGGCTAGGTCGGGCTGGCCGGTGGTGAGTAGGCGACGGGCCCGCTCACTGAGGACCCGGGCATGGTCAAGGCGATTCCCGGCGGCAGTGTCGTCAGCGGTGGCTTGCCGCACGGCACGGCCGAGGAGTTCATCCCCGACGCCGCCGTCACCGGCGGTGAAGGCGGCGTCCGCGGCCGCTCGGAGCAGGTTGATGGGCACCGGGTGGGTGTGTCGGTCGAGCAGGTCGATCGCGGCCTGACCCAGGCGCGCGGCGTCGGTGGCATGGCCGGTCCGCAGCTGGCGGACGGCACCAGCGGCGGAAGCGGCCACGACGCTGGGGTTGTCACCGTCTAGGCCAAGCCGGGTGAGCTGCCAGTCAAGCTCGGTCGAGCGGCCGGGTTGTCGAGTGGGGCCACCCCAAGCGGCCAGCAGCGGACCGGCGACCAGGGCGGCCACGGCCGCCCGTTCGGTGGAGGTGACGGCGTCGACGCGCCCGGCGGCGAGGGGGTTGACAGCCAGGGCGGGGCGGCCCGGATGGTAAGGGTCTGGATAGGAGTCGAGCAGCCCGAAGCCTTGCAGCCGGCTGGCCGATCCGCCGACATGGTCGGCGAGGAGCTGGATGACGGGTTGGGGCACGGGCAGCTCGAACACGGTAGTGGCCCGCAGCAACGCGAGGTTGGCCGGTCCGGCCTGCTGGATCAGGGCGTCCAGAGCGAGATCCTCCAGGAACTGTCGGACCTCGTGGTCAGCGGGCAGATCACCGTGCCGCAGGTAGGTTTCCATCTCGGTCAGCACCGCCGCGGCCCGGTCCAGCGGCACGTCGGGTGCGTAGACCAGCCGTAGTCCGATGAGGTCCTGCAGGCCGGGGTTGCCGCGGCTGACCGCCACACTGCGGGCGCCGAGGCCGGCCCGTTCCACCTGCCGGTCCAGCGGGGTCGATGCCTGGTGGCGGCGGTGCAGCTTGTGTTGCGCCACTGGTGAGAACGGCCGCAGGTGCACCGGGGTGAGGCTTTTTTCCAACCCGTCGAGGGTGAACGTGTACCGGCTGGTCACCAGCAGCCGGCTGGTGGTCTCGGTCGGGTGAAACGCCCGCAGCACCGCGGCCAACACCGGGGCGTACGCGGGCAGCACTCGGTGCGGCCCGGCCGGATCAAACATCAGGATCTGTTCCAGGTCGTCGATGACCAGCAGCAACGGTTGCCGCCGGTCACCGGGCTGGGCGCAGGGGCCGGTCAGCAGGTCAATCAACACCGCTTCCAGGGCCTCGGGCCGCTGGCGCACCTGCGCCAGCCGCTGCTCGATCAGGTCCCGGGCTGGCGGGTTGGCCCGCACCGCCTCGGCAACCGCGTCCAAGACGGCCAGCGCGGTGTACTCACCGAACACCACCGCCACCGACCGGTCCGCTAAGCGATCCACCAGCCGGGCGGCCAGGCTCGACTTGCCCAGCCGGCCCTGCCCGTGCAGCAGCACCCCGGCCGACCGGTCCGAACGCAGTACCCGTAACGCCTGCTGCAACTCGGCGCGCCGGCCGACGAACATCTCCGCCGCCGCGACCGGCACCTGATGCCCACGGCCGAGAAACGCGCGCGTGCCGCGGTCGGCCGCCACCAGCGACCGCTGCCGGGTACCGGCCACGACCGGACCACCACCGGTAGGGCCCAGCCACACCCGAGCCAGATGCCAGTCCGCCCGCACATACCGGTTGGTCGAGGCCAGCAGCATCCGGCGGGCGTCACCGACGGCGACGTGAACGTCCTTTCGATTAGCCAACCCCTGGTACAGATGCCCGGCGAAGATCGTCGCCGCTTGGTCGTCAACCGACCCGTCCCACCCGATTACCGCCGGCACCCCCGCCGTGACCAACGCGGTCGCCAACGAGTGCGCCACCAGCGCCTGGTCGCCTGGGTGAGCGGCGCCACCGCCGGAGTCTCCTTTGTGCCTCGCCCCCGGCGGCAGGACCGCGGTGGCGTCCGGCCCGGTGGCGGTCAGACAGGCCGAAACGAACATCAACCGGGGTGTCGGCAGCAACCGCACCAGATCGGCGGCGGTGGTTGGCCGCACCCCGCCCAGTTCATCCTCGGCCAACAGCACCGGTGCCGCCGACTCACCACCGTGGGGCGGCCACCGGTTCAATCCGTGGCAGGACAAGTGCACCACCGGCACACCGCCGGCATCAGCCAGCCGATTGCCCAGCTGCTGCGGGTCGCCGGTGTCGTCCACCAGTAGATCCATCCGGGTGTCGCCCACCGCGGCCAGGATCGCGGCCTCCTCGGCCTCAAAGTCCAGCTCCGGCCGTAGCCCCTGCGGCGACGAGGCCATGAACGCCAACCCCAACCGGAACCCGTCCAGCGGCGGGGCCGCCACGGGCGGACCCAACCGCCGGATCACGCTGAACCGCGCCAACCCGTCCCCAGCCAGGAACCCGCCACCCGGCCGGGCCAGCACCTCCCATGGCGCCCGCAACACCGCCCACGCCCCAGCAGCCGGTGTCCGCGGCCCCTGAACCTCGAACACCACCGGCGACCCGGCCCGCTCCAACAACCCTGACAGCTGGCCTGCCCCGCCCTCCAACCAGCCGAACAGCTCCCACCCCAGCCCAACGAACACCGCGTCGTCCGCGCCCGCCTGCACCGCCCTCGCGTACCGGTCCGACACCGACTCCAACAACCCCACATCAGCCGACGACAGCACCCGCCGCGACCCCACCCGATCACCGCCGGCCAGCACCTCACACCCCGCGCCATCAACAACCAGACCGGTCACGTCACCACACCCACTGCCACCAACGTGGATTAAAGGAGGCCCACCTCCACCACTGCGATGGGCCGCTCCAGCCCGACCACCGACGCCGAACATCAGAGCCGAATTGGCCATGCAGCCGTCCGTTCTACCGGGTCCAGTCGACCCGTGACCGAACGCCCCGTAACCGTACCTAAAGCCAGTAGGTCAGCCGACCAGCCCACCATCACTGATCACAACAATCATGTCGGATACACGACCCAACGAATGCAAAATACTGCCGCATTCTGAACACAAGGATCACGAAGCCACGCCGACCAGCCAACCCACGGACCGGCCAGCACCGCGACCACAAGCACTCGACAAAATAGAAATAGAAAGCGAACTGACGACTCACTCTCATGCCGCCGACCGTGCGCTACACGGCGTCCATGTTGGGCTCGTTCCTGCGCCTTCACCCATGGGCATGCGTTGCAGTTGCAGTCCGCCGCCCGGCAGATGCTGGTCGGGCTGGCCGGACGCACCCCGCTGCTGGCCGGCGCGGATCAGCTGTGCTTTGTGGACATCGACTCGATGCTGCGGCGCATGTACGGCAGG
>DASRII010000348.1:0-4514 GCA_035650075.1 Micromonosporaceae bacterium
CCGACCTGAACCGCATCGACGCCATCGACAACGACCTGGCGATGCTGCTGGCCGGGGCGGCACGGGCGATGAGTGCCGAGCACGGGTCACGCGTCCTGGAGGCGGCCGCTCAGGAACTGCACGAGCGCGGATACGACCTGCACGCGGCGGAGGCTTACGCGGCGGCGGCCCGGCAGCATCGCCGGCACCGCAGCCTCGCCCAGGCGGACATCGCAGGCGCCAAGGCGGCACGGTTGCGTGCACTGGCGGCCGGGGCGCGCACGCCTCTGCTCCAGCTGGGTCACCTGACAAGCCTGCTGTCGCCCCGCGAGACGCAGGTGCTGTTGATGGCGGCCAAGCAGACCAGCGTGCAGATCGCCGACCGGCTGCAGCTGGCCGTGTCCACGGTGAACAACAACCTGGCACGCGCCTACGCCAAACTCGGGATCACCGGACGCACCGAGCTGCGCGACATCCTCGAAAGCGCCGATGTCACCAGCGGCGCCAACGGTGAACCTGACTGGGGCAGCTGACCTAATCTGGCGGCCACGCGGCACGAGAATGTTCGATTGACCTATGGGCGACTACACCGGGCGGCATCGCCCGCAGGATTGGGTTTTCCGGCAACGGAAACCCGGCCCGCGGGCGACTTGCATCCGCTTCGCGGCCGCCGTGCTCATGATCGGTGCCGTTCTGGCGAGCGCGGGTTTCCTCAACCGCAAGTCCGTTGCGCAGACCGGTGGGTCACTGTCCCCCCGGCCCACCAACTCCAGTCTGTCCACTCTGTCCACTCTGGACGATGGGTTGCGCAACGCTGCCGCCGTGTCGCCGTCCCCCATCGCCGGACCGGTAGGTGCCCCCGCCACCGGACCGGCACCCGCGCCCGGCAGGACCTCTCCGCCACCCAACGGCGGCGGTGTGGCGATCACCAAGGGAGGTCCTGCCGGAGCGTGGAACTTCGACGAGAACAAGGGAGTGGTGGCCGCCGACTCCTCCGGCTTCCAGCGCGCGGCCATGCTGTGCGGGGGCGCGGCGTGGGGCGCCGGGCGCGACAGCCGGTCCAGCCTTCGCCTTTCGGCTGGGGATGGATGTGCCTACGCCACCGGGGCCATGCTGCGCACCGACACCGGGTTCACGGTGTCGGCCTGGGTCAACCCGGACCTGGGCGCGGGCCAGTCGGTGGCCCTGTCGCAGGAAGGCACCGCTGCCAGCGGTTTCTACCTGATGTACGACGAGGCGTCGCGCTGGTGCATGCGCATGCCACGATCGGACGGCAGCGACGTGGACGTGATCGAGGCATGCTCGGCCGGCGGGTCGGGGACACCCGGGCGCTGGACACATCTGGTGGGCGTCTACGACACCGCCGCCCGCCAGGTCCGCCTCTACGTCAACGGGGCACGAGCCGCCTCGGCCACGCATCCCGGGATGATGTGGCGGGCGTTGGGCTACTTCTACATGGGACGGGCCCGCCACTCCGGCGACGAGTTCTACCGGTGGCAGGGCTCGATCGACGACGTCTGTCAAGGGTCAGGACGAAGTCCTGTCCGATGGTCTTGTGACGTCCTGGCAGGCGGACAGCAGAATTCCATGCTGGTGGCCGGGTGATCTCCGGGTGGGGTTAGGTCAACGCTTTCACCCCTTTGCCGGCCAGGGCTTGCTGGAGCCGGTGTGAGTCGCCCTGGGTGGTGACCAGGTGGGCGTGGTGCAGAAGCCGGTCAACCGTTGCTGTGGCAAGGGTTTTGGGCATGATGGTGTCGAAGCCGGAGGGGTGGATGTTGCTGGTGACAGCGATGGATCGGCGTTCGTAGGCGGCGTCGACGATGCGGTAGAACGCTTCGGCAGCGTCTTGGCCTGCGGGCAGCATGCCGATGTCGTCGACCACGATCAGGTCGCAGCGGCAGATCCGGGCGACGGTGCGGGCGATTGAGGCGTCGGCTTTGGCCCGGCCGATGGTGGCGGTCAGGGTTTCCAGGGTGAACCAGGCAACCTTGAGGTCGGCGTCGATTGCGGTGTGCGCCAAGGCTTCCACGAAGTGTGACTTGCCGGTACCGGACGGTCCGGCAACAGCCAGGTTCTCCGCCCGGCCGATCCATTCCAATGTGGACAGCGCCTGTTGGGTGGGTGCCGGGATGGACGACTCGGCAGGCCGCCAGGTGGCAAACGTCTTGCCGGCGGGGAAGTTCGCGCTCTTGCGCCGCATCCGTCGGGTCGCGGCGTCACGGCCGATCACCTCCTCGGTCAGCAGCACCCGCAGCACCTCGGCCGGGTCCCAGCGTTGTGCCTTTGCGGTGGCGATGACGTCGGGTGCGGCAGCACGCAGGTAGGGCAACCGCATGCGGCGCAACAATGTCTCCAGCTCTGCCGGTATGGTTGGCGGGGCCGGTGTTGATCTGGCCGGGGTGGTGACCGATGTCGCGGCGCGACGGCCGCGTGGTCTGGGCGCAGCCGTGTCCATCGCATTGGTTTGCATCGTGATTTCCGTTGTGGTGTCGGTGTTCATGCGCCGAACCTGTTCCATGAGCTGGTGCCGGGTTGGGCGGAATGGGTCTCGTCGGCGCGGACCAGGTCACCGGGATCGCCGTGCAGGGCAAGGTGGTCCAGGATCGAACCGAGGTCGTGTTCGTCGAAGCGGTCTGCGGCCGCGGCCAGGCCGAGGGCCTGGTCGACCTTGTCCGTGCCCAGCAGGGCGGCGAACTCGACCGCGCGGGCCATCTTGGCCCGCACCCTGGTGGTGCCGGTGGCAGCGGCCTCGATGAGCCACTGCTGCGCCCCGTCGCCGATGGCCAGAAAGTCGGCCTCGGCCTTGGTGCGCGGGCGGGGCCGCGGCGGCCGGGGGTGGTTGCCGCCGGGATGGTGGGGGTAGTGCTCGTCGAGGATGCGCGGGTTACCCGGTGTCGAAAGCCGATGCCGGGCGATCTCGGTGGTGCCGGCCGGGGTCATGGCCACGATGGCCAACTCCTCACCCACCACGCGGCACCACACCCTCGACTCGACGTGTCCGGGTGGGGTGGAGTAGCGCACCGACCCGAACCGGATCGTCTGGTCGTCGTTGACCAGACGTTCCTCACCCAGCGCCGCGGTGTGCGCGGCGGCGGGCAGCGGATGCAGATGCTCGCGTTCGGCCGCGAGGCGCTCGACCGGGGCGATGCCGGTCTCGCGGTGCGTTCGGGCGTTGATGTGGTCGCACCACTCGGCGCAAGCGGCCACCAACTCGGCGAAGGAGGCGTACTGGCCGCGCAGGTTCGTTTCGGTGGGTACCAGGTCGGCCTTGGCCACCCGCACCGTGGCCTCCACCCCGCCCTTGGACTCGGGGTCGAACGGCTCACACGAGTACACGGTGGCGCCGTAGTGCCGTCCTGCGGCCACGATCGTCGGGTGACGCACCGCCACCCCGGCCACATGCTCCACCGTGACCGTCTTGGCGTTGTCGCCCAACAGATACGCAGGCACCCCACCGACACGGCGCAGGGTCTCGTCCAGGCAGGCGATCAGCGTGCCCAAAGTTTGGTCCCAGACCGGGATCACCACCCGAAACCTCGACCACGCCAGCCACGCGCAAAACAGCTGTGTCCTACGGCCGTTGACTTTCGGCCCGTCGCCCCAGTCGAACTGCAGCCACAGCCCCGGCTCGGCCACCCATGGCCGATAGGTGCGCCGCCGCCCCGCCCGCCAGGCGTCCTTGGCCGCCCGTACCGCCCGCCGGGTAGTGCGCTCCGTGCCGGCAAATCCCATCGCGGCAAGGCGTTCGTGTACCTTGTCCGCCCGGATCTTCCCCTTCGACTTATCGACCAGCTCCTCCACCTTCGGCAGGAACGCGTCGATGAGCTTGGGCCGCGGCGCGCCGGCACGGGCGAACGGATCCCCACCGCCCGCTTCCCGAAGCGCCACATAACGATTAACGGTCTTCGGGTCACAGCCCGCCAGCTGGCCCGCCGAATACGCGCAGCGGGTCAGGTCGTATGCCTCCAAGATCTCCATGATCTCCCTGTCAGACTTGGTCACGGTCTCTCCGGTCCGGGTCGGTGCAAAGGTCAGCAACCAGCAGCCAACCCGACCGGGGAGATCCACTTCAGTAGGTCATGACGGAGATCACCTGACCGCCCACTAGGAATTCCGGTGTCCGTGAGCCGGGACTCAACTGTCCGTCAGCAAAGATTTTTCAACGTCCGCTAGCAGCTCTTGAGCTATTCAGCTGTGGAGGGTGCTGGGCCGGTCGGGCGTGCCTTGTCGGCTGACGTCGGACCGGCCGCAGCGCCGCTACTGGGTCAGGTAGCACGACTTTGGTGCACCGAACAGCGGGTCGCCGCCGAACGCGGCCGGCGTACACGAGGCGTTCCCGGTGAAGCTGCGGAACAAGTATCTGCCGCGGGCGCCGAAGGCCACCGTCTGCTGTCCGCCGAAGGTACAGGTGCCGTTCTCGGCCGCGCACATGGTGCCGTAGCCGTTGGGCCCGCCCGTTCGGGTGTAGCAGGCTTTCACCACGTTGGCGATGGGGTCACCGAAGGTGGCGTTTACGCACGACACATTTCCTGTGG